>JAHEMO010000258.1 GCA_024643625.1 Chitinophagaceae bacterium | reverse complement strand
GCAGCGTAGCTGCTTTGTGGGTATTGCGTAAGAAAATTTCGCAACACGGGCAGCGCTTCTGCATCGTACCCTAATTCGTAGCTAAGCTTACCATAATTAAATGTGCTTATTTCTTTATACTGCGCATGCGAACCATTGCTGCTGGCAAATAAAAATGCATTGCGGGCATTGGCCTTATCATCTTTCTTCAAATACAAATCGCCCAACAAATACATAGCGTGCTGGCTAAGGCTATCTGTACCGCCCGATAGTGGCTTAAAGTTAGTTATAGCCTGCTCGTAATTACCGGCGTTATAATAGCAATAGGCTAGTTCATACAAATCCTGTCGCTTTACAGCGTTAGATTGCTTCACATATTTTTCCAGATAAGGCAGCGCTTCGCGAAATTTTCCCTGCTCAAAATAGGCATGACCAATCAGCAAATTAAGTTCGGTAGCGTAATACTGATCGCCACGGGCCAATGCCTGCTGCGCCATTTCCATACCCTCCTGCTTTTTACCCAAACTATAATTGATGCTTGCCGTGTAATAGGGCACTAATTGTGCGTAAGTTTCATCCTCTTTTGCTATTTCAAATGATTCCAGGGCTTCACGATATTTTCCTTCGTTAAACGCAATGAGTCCATAATAATAATTGGCATCAACATAATGCGCACTCTCCTGCATTTGCTTTACAGAATACAGCAAGGGCTTGGCCGATTTGAAATCTTTCTGAAGAAAATAACTGTAGCCTTGAGCAAACTGCATGGTAGCTACCTGCTTGTTGCTAAGCCCGGCTACAGATGCTTCTTCAAAAGCCGTAATGGCTTTAGGGTAATCTTCTTTTTTGAAATAGTAATGACCAAGGTAGTATTGCAATTGCCCTTTGAGTGCGGCCGGCGTGTTTGCCGCCAAAAACATTTCGGCCTCTTTTGCCGCCCGCTCCTGCCCTTCCACAAGCCTGCAGGCTAATACATGAAAGCGCAATTCGTCGCGATGCAATTGCATGTCGTAGGAAGGCGAGCCGTTATAGGATTGTTCAAGTTCATTGAACACGGGATAGGCAAGTTGGTACTGTTCCTCCGTAAACCATTGCCGCGCCTGTAAATATTGCTGATAGGGGTCAACTGTTTTAAAACTGTATTGCGCCTGCACCTGTACGTTCAGGGTGCAAAAAAACAACACTAATACCCAATATATTTTGGTCAATTGATTTTCGGCATTTTGATATACAGCCCCGCAAATGGCAGAATACTTCATAGGCTTGATAAAAAGGGATTGACAAATAATGGCCTTAACGCAAAGTTTCCCGCAATTATTGGGGGTGGCTGAGCCTCATTTCTCACATATCAACACTTTAACAAGGCATGCAATTTTGCACCTGCAAACCACTAAAATTTCATTTACTTATTTTTGCCGCTTCAAATTATTTATGGCAATAGCTAGCACATACAGTAAGCCGGAAGAATTATTGGACGAGGATGTACTGGTACTTACCGACAAAGGCTATCAACTCATTGTATGGAACGATGAGGTAAACACTTTTGACTGGGTAATAGAAACACTGGTGGAAATTTGTGGCCATAATCATGAGCAGGCTGAGCAATGCGCCCTCATTATTCATTTGCAGGGCAAGTATGCCGTTAAGCAAGGCGAATATGAAAAATTGAAGCCACTTTGCGAAGCCATTCTGGACAGGGGGATTGGCGCTACTATTGAAGCCGATGCCTCAGTTTAACGGGTCGCCGCTCCGGCCACCCTGCTTTTGCTATCAAAAAGCAACGCATATCCTGTACTTTGTTCAGCTTATAATTAATAACAATAAGCATGCATGTGCTTGATGAAAGGTTATGGTTTCCTCCGGTGGATGAGGCGGATGCCGATGGCATGCTTGCTATTGGCGGCGATCTGCAGCTGGAGCGATTGATACTAGCCTACTCCTCCGGCATATTTCCATGGTTTGTAGAACAGGTGCCTTTATGGTGGTGTCCTGATCCGCGGTTTGTGCTGTTTCCCGAAAAATTGCTGATAGGCCGCAGGTTGCAAAAGCTAATGACCAAACAGGAATTTGTAGTTACCCAAAATGAATGCTTTGAAATCGTAATAGCGCAATGCGCTCATGTGCGGCGGCCCGGGCAGGAAAGCACATGGATTACCAATGATATGCAAAAGGCTTTCGTTGAGCTGCATAAGGCCGGATATGCCCACAGCTTCGAGGCCTGGCAAAACGGCGTGCTTGTTGGAGGATTGTACGGCGTATGGTTGGGCGGCATGTTTTGCGGCGAAAGTATGTTTAGCCTGGTACCCAATGCCAGTAAAATGGCCTTTTTGCATGCTGTACAGCGATTGGCTGCGCAGGGAGTGGCGCTTATTGATTGTCAGGTTCACACTGAATTTCTGGCCAGTTTTGGCGCTGAAATGATCCCCCGGAAAACATTTATAAAACTGTTGCAACAACTCATTACACCAGATTAACCTATAGATGCATGAAAAAAGATTTAGTAGCCCGTTGAGCCATCACGTACTTTAATCTTCTTCTTTCCCGCATTTTTCTTTTCCCATTCTTCTACAACCATGGGTTTGGGTATCGATTTCTTTTTAGCGGTATCAGACGGGTCTGTTTCCTTTTTTTTCGCGATGCCAAACATGGCCAAATCGTTTACAGCACTATCTCTGATGTATTCTTCAGTTTTAGATATAAAACCATTGTAAGGATCGTAGTATGTCCACTTGCCATGGCGCAGGCTGCGGCCCTCGTTCTTAATAATTGCGGTTTGGTATTTATCCGGGTCATACAAATCAGGGAACTCAATGGTATCATACTTTTTTTGCGGGTCAATGGCAAGCCAACTCTCTTCGCGCTCAAGCCCCATTAGAGAAAAATATTGTGATTTGCCGTGCTTTAGCCCCCATTTATACGTTTCAGCGGAAATTAAATCGCCCTGCGGTGTGTACTTGCGCCATATACCCGTCCGTATGCCATCTTCATACACGCCTTCTTCTTCAAAACCGGGATTAATACGAATGGGTGGTGTACTTTCTAACCACGCGCCTTGCTTAAGGCCCTTGGTGTCAATACAATTTAGTGTATCGCCCCTGTCGCTTAATTTAAATGTTTTGCATTGGCCAAAAGAATTAATTGTAGGTACCAGCAGCCATACGCCAGCCAGCAACAGCAGCAAACCACGCTTGTATAAACTGGATTCTATTAATTCCTTTTCTATCATCACTAGTCGCTAAGGTATTTGATTACCTACGCCATAACGGTAGCATCTCGTTAAATGTTATGCCGTCATTTATTATTAAGACAATTGCAGGATTTACTAAAGATTAATCGTCCAATGCCTTTGCAAAAACCAAACACCATATGTTTGATTCCATCTCAACGAAAACTGCTTTTATGTTTAAAAACCTTGTAAGCTTCTGCTTGCTGTTGTCGCCGGCACTCATGTCACAGGCGCAGATAGCGCCTTCAACTGCTGCCGATCGCGTGAAAAGTCTGGAACAAAAAAGATTGATGGCGAAAAGTTCTCCCTTCAATACCGGGTTCCGCAATATAGGCCCAAATGTAATGAGTGGTCGGGTGGTAGATGTGGAAGTAAACCCTGAAGACCCAACAGAATTTTATGTGGCTTATGCTACCGGCGGCTTATGGCATACCACCAATAATGGGCAATCGTTTTTGCCGGTTTTTGATAGCGAAGATGTAATAGGCCTGGGCGATGTGGCGGTACACTGGCCTTCGCGCACCATTTACCTCGGCACCGGCGAAGCTAACAGCAGTCGCAGCAGTTACAGCGGAATGGGTATGTATAAGTCGACTGATAATGGCAAAACCTGGCAATATCTGGGCCTGCCCGAAACGCACCATATTGGCGAAGTAATTATCCATCCTGCTAATCCCAATACCGTATGGATAGCTGCTACCGGGCATTTGTATTCCCCCAATAAAGAGCGCGGTGTATATAAAACTACAGATGGCGGAAAAACATGGAAGCAAACCCTTTTTATTGACGACCAAACGGGTGCCATAGAAATGGATATCAATACCCAAAATCCGGACGAGCTGTATGCCAGCATGTGGTATAAAACCCGCAAGCCCTGGAACTTTGAAGAGAGCGGCAAATCGAGTGGCATTTATAAGAGTAGCGATGGTGGCAACAAATGGACCCTGATAAGCACCGCCGGCAGCGGATTGCCCGCCGGTGCAGGTATGGGTCGGTCGGGAGTTGCAGTTTTTCCGGCAAACCCCAACATTGTGTATGCCGTTATTGATAATCAGGCACGCCGGCCGGACACCGCTACTCGCCGCGGCCGCGATGAAGTAATTCCTAAAGAACAATTGAATACCCGCACCAGCGAAGACTTTGCCAAACTGGACAGCAAACTGCTGGACAGCCTGCTGAAACAACGCAGACTCTACCCTACCTACACGGCTGAGGGGCTTAAAAAAGATGTAGCCAGCGGCAAACTGAAACCAACCGACTTGTACAATTATCTTTTTGATGCCAACGACGAGTTATTCAATGTACCCATAGAAGGCGCACAGGTTTATCGCAGTAACGATGGCGGCAAAACCTGGAACCGAATGAATACCAAGGGTTTAGGCTTATACAATTCGTATGGATATTACTTTGGGCGTATAACCGTAAGTCCGTCCAATCCGGATAAGCTGGTAATCA
>JAHEMO010000257.1 GCA_024643625.1 Chitinophagaceae bacterium | reverse complement strand
TATGAGTGCATGAAGGAGAAAAAGCCTTTGCGTTATGCTGCCTATGCTGGTCTTGCGTTTCAGTTTCTGGCATCTATTTTATTGGGCATAATGTTTGGCCGATGGCTTGATTCCTTTCATCATTGGTCTGTGCCGGTTTGGTCGCTCACTATTCCGGTTATAATGGTGGTTGCTGTATTGGTACGCATTGTGCGCGATACGGCTGGAAAAAAATAATATCTGCATGAAAAAATTTACACCGGTTATTGTATTGTTTGTTGCGGTCAATCTGCTGCTGCTGCTGGTGCGCCATAAACTGGCAGGCTGGTCGATAGAGGAGTCCGTTGTTTTCACTGGCAACCTTATCATATTTATGGCTACTATGGCTGCTGCTTATTTGTATAGCAAAGCTTCGGCAAATGAAAAGCCCCTTGGCTTTTTACAACAGTTTTATGGAGGTTTTCTGCTCAAGTTTATGATTCTCATTATTGCAGTAGCACTCTACCTGTTTACTGTGCCCGAGCCAAATCAAAACGGCATAATTGTATGTATGGCACTTTACCTGTTATATCATTTTTTAGGTACTGTTTCTGCTACGCGTAAATCTCCCCGTAAAAGCGCATAATCTTTTGTGTGTAAAATGCGGATAGCTATGGCAAGCTCGTATTTACCTTCATGCCCTTGCAAGTTTGATGATATATGCCTGTAGAAAAACATCCGCTTGGTGCTTTGCAGCAATATGTACCGGAAGGCAGCTATCATTTGGTACTGCCTTTACTGGAGCATTATAAAGTGCAATTGACGGTAACACTGGAGCGACAATCAAAACTTGGCGACTACCGGCGTCATGGGCACAGGGGTAGCCATCGTATTTCAGTAAATGGTAATCTCAACCGCTATGCATTTCTCATTACCCTGCTGCACGAATTGGCCCACTTGCTGGTAAATGAGCAACACGGTTGGCGTGTACAGCCACATGGCCGCGAATGGAAGCAGGCATACGGGCAATTACTCCACGATTTTTTGAGACAACAGTTATTTCCTGCCGATATAGCGGCCGAATTACAGGCCATCCTGCATAATCCGGGGGCGAGCAGTTGTACAGAAGATGGATTGCAGCGTGTATTGTTCAACTACGATGATAACCCGCATGGTTTACAATTGGTAGAATCCTTAAAGCCTGGTGATAAATTTGTAATTAAAGGTGGCAAAGTATTTGTGCGTGGTAACCGTTTGCGCAAGCGCATTCAATGCACCAAAATTCCGGAAGGGCATATGTATCTTTTTAATCCACTGTATGCCGTCAAGCCTTTGCCGTAAGCCTATTACAATATGCCCAATAGCTATCAGCCATCACTACGCGTATTAAGTTATCTTTGCACAAATACCATCCTATGAAAAAAATACAATTATCCCTTGCATTGGCTGTCATGCTATGCATAGGAGCATTTGCGCAAAACGATGTTATTAAAAAAGGTACAGTGCTGGCCAATGGCAGCCTTTCATTATTTGCCGGCAATGGAACCACGCAGTTTGGCTTTTTTCCAACTGTAGGATTTTTTGTTGCCGATAACTTTACGGTTGGTGGTGCAGCTTCTATCAGCGCCAACAAATTGGGAGATGCCACCAATAATACTTTTGGTATAGGTCCCTTTGCCAGATACTATATTGGCAAAACAGCTACCAAGCCATTTGTGGCTGCCGAGGTAAATTTTTTAAGCAACAAAGCCAAAAGCGGTAATGGCAATGAAGTGAATTCTAATGGCACAAGTTTTCTTTTTGGTTTGGGCTTTGCTGCATTCATAAATGAAACCATTGCTGTTGAAGGGCTTTCAGGATACAACTACACGGATTACAATACATCCGAGGGCACAGGCGGATTTGCCTTGCGATTCGGATTTGGTTTGTATTTCAACCGAAGTCATGTACAAGCCGTTAAAACCAATGTGATGGGAGAGTAACTACCTGTACTTACAACTGTTTAAGCATTTGAATGGCACAGCCAAAATGGCCCGAATGTCCAAGCGGGCCATTTATTTTTATAAATCCAAAACGTTCGTAAACCGATACGGCTTTTGCCAGTTCGGGCATGCTTTCCAGATACACTTGTTTGTAGCCCAAATCAGCCGCCTGCTGCAGGCACAGTGCAATCATATGGCCTCCAAGGCCCTGATTGCGTGCCGTTGGTTTCAGGTACATTTTTACCAACTCACAAGTAGCTTCCGGCAGGCCGGGAGTAGGGTAGATGCCGGCCCCACCAAGCAACATGCCATCCTGTTCGGCTACCCAATAGGCACTGCCTGATTGTTGAAATAATCCATACAAATCGTCGGTAGTGGCATCGTAATACACAGTGCCGGGATGGTTAGCGCCAAACTCTTCCAAACTGTTGCGAATAATTGTGGCAATAGCCGCATTGTCCTGCGGGCCAATCGGTCGTATTTGAATGCGTTCGTTGAAATCAATCATAAGTATATACAAAATAAAACCCGGCAATCTTGCGATGCCGGGCTAAAAATAGTTGGTATAATAATATTTAGGCTACTGCTTTATTGACAAGATCTGCAGCTTCGCTAAGCAATATGGCGCTTTGCACTTTAAGGCCGCTTTCGTCTATCAATTTTTTAGCTTCTTCCGCATTGGTACCCTGCAGGCGAACGATAATAGGAATATTGATTTCGCCAATGGTTTTGTACGCATCAATTACACCCTGGGCCACCCGGTCACAGCGTACGATGCCGCCAAAAATATTAATGAGTATGGCCTTCACTTTCGGGTCTTTGAGTATGATGCGGAAGCCGGCTTCTACCGTTTGCGCATTAGCGCTACCACCCACATCAAGAAAATTGGCAGGTTCGCCACCACTTAGCTTAATCATATCCATAGTAGCCATAGCAAGACCGGCACCATTTACCATACAACCCACATTGCCATCCAGTTTTACAAAGTTCAGGTTGTATTGTCCTGCCTCTACTTCCGTAGGGTCTTCTTCATGTACATCACGAAGATTTGACAGATCGGGATGCCGCATCAAAGCGTTTTCATCCAGATTCATTTTGCAGTCAACGGCTATTATTTTTTCATCGCTTGTTTTAAACAGCGGATTTATTTCGAGCATGCTTGCTTCAAGTCCTACGTAGGCGTTGTAAATATTGGTTACAAACTTCACACAATTCTTAAAAGCCTCACCGCTCAGGCCAAGGTTAAAGGCAATTTTACGCGCCTGAAAAGGCATTAAGCCGCCGGCGGGATGTACCCACTCTTTAAATATTTTTTCGGGAGTGTTATGGGCTACTTCTTCAATATCCATACCCCCTTCGGTACTGTACATTACCACGTTCTGTCCTTTGGATCTGTCGAGTAATATGCTCAGGTAAAACTCAGCCACTTTATTGGGGCCGGGGTAATACACATCCTGTGCTACTAAAACCTTATTTACTTTTTTACCGGCCTCGCCGGTTTGAATAGTAATCAGCGTATGGCCCAATAAATTGCGGCTGATGGTCGTAACGTCATCAAGACTTTTGGCCACCGCAACACCCCGCTGCTCAGTACCCTTAATTTTTCCTTTGCCGCGTCCTCCGGCATGAATTTGGGCTTTGATCACCGCAAAGTTGTTGCCGGTTTGTGTTTTAATCTGGCGGTAGGCCTCTTCGGCATGCATTACAGATTCTACGGCAAGACCCTCCTGCACCGGAACATTGTATTTCTTCAACAACTCTTTGGCCTGATATTCATGCAAATTCATATGCTTACACGGTTTTATTTTTAGCGCAGCGAATATAGGGTGTATTGTGCTGCATGAGCCCGGCTATTGGCATTTGGTAACCCAGGGTAAGGGTGAAATTTGCCTCTATCCCTCTTGTAATTGCCCAACTATCAGGGCCTTATAAAACATGGGGAAAATTGGCTATATGGTTCGCCTCCCTATATTTGTCTAAGAAATTGTTAAACCAAATTGGGCGTCCGCCCGTAAAAACGACTAATTTGTGGGATACGAAAACAACGACAAAAAGCAGGACAGCGTTTACAGTAAAAGAATAAAAGCAGGCAAGCGCCGGACATATTTTTTTGATGTACGTGCCACCAAAGGCAACGATTATTTTCTGACCATTACCGAAAGCCGCAAGCGCTTTAACGACGATGGTTACGATCGCCACAAGATTTTCCTGTACAAAGAAGATTTCCATAAATTTTTACGCGGGCTGAATGAAGCAGTTGATTTTGTGAAAACAGACCTTATGCCCGATTTCGATTTTGATGCTTTCAATCACGATGAGGAAGACGAGTACCAACCGGCGGTTTCTCAAGCAATTACGGAGCCTCTGGAACCTTCACCCAACAACGGACATAGCAGTGATGATGCCGAAACTTTAGAAGACGAAACCAGATCCATTGCCTCCACTATTGTTACAAATGGCAATGGTACCGACCATGTAGACAGTTGGTAATCATCAACAAACCTTATTGAAAAGCCCGGCAGTTATCATAACGCCGGGCTTTTTTGTGCGGTACATGCCGTAATTATTTCATGCCCAACTGCTTTAATTTACTAATGGCCTCTTTTGGGTTGTGCGCATTAAATACAGAGCTTCCAGCTACCAGCACCGTTGCCCCGGCGTCTATAATAGCTTCTGCATTTTGCAGGGTTACGCCACCATCTATTTCTATTTCCACCTGCAGGCCCTGCATATCAAT
>JAHEMO010000044.1 GCA_024643625.1 Chitinophagaceae bacterium | reverse complement strand
CTGTTTGCAGAATTGGTGCTTGCCGTGTTTTGGATGAATCCATTTTTTTGGATGATACGCCGCGAACTATTTGCCATCCATGAATTTTTAGCCGACAGAAAAGCCATAGCGCATTACGACGGCGCTGCATTTGCTGCCATGATTTTACAGGCTGCACATGCAAGGCCCATTCATGCGTTCAGCAATCCATTTTTTACCTCACAACTTAAAAGAAGATTAATCATGATAACCACATCACATGCACCACGCTACAGCTATTTGCGGCGCATAAGCGGCCTCTTGCTAATGGTGGGTATGGCTTTTACCCTGGTGCTAACTATTGAAAATGCCATGGCGCAAAAAGCTCCGCCACCACCACCGCCATCGCCTGCGCCTGCACCCGAAGCGCCTGCATTGCCGGATAGTATTATATCCATAAAAGTGTGGGACAAAAAAGGTGAATGCATGATGACCTATGGCATGAAAGATGGCCGCATAATTACCTTAACGCTTAATGAAGCCAAACGAAAAGGATATCCTGCTACACCACCGGCACCACCACCACCGCCGCCTCCGGCAGCACCCGGTGCACCGTCTTCTTTGCCTGATAGTATAGTGTCCATGAAATTGTGGGACAACGATGGTGTATGCATGATGATTTATGGCATGAAGGATGGTAGTGTAATAACCATGTCGTTGGTGGATGCGGAACTTAGCGGATATCCTTCTCCACCGCCTGCCTCGCCAAGAGTTGGGGTTGCAGTAACACCCCTAGAACCCATTGCACCGGCTCCTGCAGGCAATGCAGAGAAGGCTGCTTTCACCATAAAAAGCAGTGACGGTGCAGAGCCTTTATATGTGTATGCCGGCCTGGTAATAACCCGGCAGCAGATGGAGGAAATAGATCCCAATACCATCGAGCAGGTTGATGTGCTGAAAGGTGAAACCGCTATAAGCAGATTTGGCGATAGAGGTAAGAATGGCGTTGTGGTGATTACGCCTAAAGATGGAGCGTTTAATAATCTGCAACCCATAACGGTAGTTGGTACACCGGGTTACCATACCGTATATGACAAGTCTTTGGAACCCAAAACTGTGGTGGGATCCCCATCCAAAGCAAAGGTGGTAACCGGGTATCCTGCAGTAAAAGGTAATTCATCCAACACTTTTGCCGCCGATGAAATAACAGTACATGGTTATGGTAAGACTGTTCCACTGGTTTTTATTGACGATAAGAAAGCCTCCATGCAAGAACTGAATGCTTTGGCACCAGATGATATAAAGTCTCTGAACATTTGGAAGGGGGAGCAGGCGGTTGAGAAATTTGGCACCAGCGGAGCCAATGGTGTTATTGAAGCATTTACGAAAAAGATGGACAAGGTATTTTACGAAGCAGAAATAATGCCATCATTTCCTGGCGGTGAGGCTTCCTGGCGAAGGTATTTGGAAATAAATATGCTGTATCCGCAAAAGGCAATTGACAATGCTACTCAGGGAGATGCCATTATACAGTTTACCGTGTCAGCAGAAGGTTTCATTTCAAATGTTGAAATAGTACAAGATCCGGGTAATGGAATCGGTGAAGAAGCTGTTCGCTTGATAAAAAAAGGACCGAAATGGTCACCTGCCGTTCAGAATGGCAAAAGAGTTGCAGCGATAGTGAAGCAGAAAGTTAGCTTCCGATTGCAATAGCTATTAATTCCAGCCAAATAAATACCTGGCAAAAACTGATGCTGAAAATGACGGCTCAGTTTTTTTCATATACCGTCATCAGGTATTTTTCTATAGCCCTGCGCACCGGCGCCGACGAAGCATTGTTATGGTTATTTACCAATGTGCTAAATAGCAGCAACTTGCCGCTTTTGGCATACAGATAGCCACTCAGTGCCACCACACCGGCCAGAGTGCCGGTTTTGGCAAAAAGCTTTCCTTGTAGTGCGGTGTAGTAGTTCGTCAAAGTGCCATCGTTACCCGTGGGTAATATATGCTGCAGCCTTTGCATCGGAAACTCTTTTGCCATTTTTTGCAACAGCCAGACATAATCTGTCGGTGTAAATAAATTGTAGCGACTCAGGCCGCTGCCGTCTACCCATCTTGGGGCATGTGGCAGTTGTTGCAAATCGCTGCGCAGTAGTGAATCAATCAGTTGCCGTTCATTCATTTTACCCAGCATCTGCCGGCCCAGCATCAATAGTGTTTGCTCCGCAAAAAAATTGTCACTGCGATGCATCAATGGTGTAAGCATGCTATCTGTAGGCTGCGAATAAACAGGATGCAAAGCGGGTAAAATAGTTACAGCAGGATGCTGCCAGCTATTGCCAAAATAAGCAGCAGCAAGGGTTAGCATAGTTTTTTCATTGGGGTAAAAGGTTGTTTCCACTTTTGCGCTACGTCCTGGCTTTATGGCAAATGCAGATTGCTCAAAACCACGATCTACGGTAATGCCGGTAAATGATTTTGCATCCGGCATTTGGGGTACCAACACAGCGGCCGCCTGCGGTTCTATGCGCACAGTGCCGTTTTGCAGTGTAAATAAAATAGTGTTGCCAAACATGGGCATGCTGCTGCGCGGCGCCATATAGGTAGCATCATAATCGTTCCAGCTCCATCCATTGCCATAGGCCGTGGTGGCTATGTCAGGATTGGTCCAGTTTACCTGCTTTGCTTTGCGCAAAATATCTGCTACGGGCTGCCGCGCATAATCGTTATGCAGAAAGGTTGGATCGCCGGTAGTTTCCAGTAATACTGAACCATCGGCACCGGTAAATACATTTGCACCCACCAGGCTATCGCCAAGATGTTTGAGTGCTGCATACATGGTCCAAAGTTTGGTATTACTTGCCGGTACAAAATATTTATCGGCATTGTGTTGCGCTATTATTTTCCCCGAGGCAGCTTCCTGTACCAGAATACCGGTATGCGCATGTACAAGCGCGGTGTCAATCAATAGTATACTCAAATCATCTTTTGGTATACGCGCTGCCTGCTTGCTGCTGCTGCATCCTGCTAATGCTATTACAATGCCTGATAGCAAAATGCAACGGGTAAAAATATTCGGTGTATTCATGTGGTAATACCTGTTTTAGTGTAAATAGTGTTCCGCAATTTTTTTTCTGTTGCCCACCAGCCAGATAATATCATCCCATTCAAAAATGGTGGACGACGAAGGGTTCAATATACGTTTACCTTTTCTTTCAATACCTACTACAAGTCCATCAGTTTTTTCTCTGATGTTGCTTTGGCTAATACTCAGCCCCTTCAATTGTGTGCGTTCATCTACCTGAAGTTTTTCCAGCACCATTTGCTCTGCGCCATGTTGTTCTTCTGTAGTACCGTTGTGTTTATCCTGCACCAACAGGGCAAATTCCTGCATACCACTATCTGTACCAATAGCGCCCAATACATCAAAAGGAAATACACGGTCAAATTTTTTGGGTGCAAATATGGTGCGGCCTCCACGCTCAATGTAGGCTATGTTGATACCCAGCTTTTGTCGTATACGTAATTCCTCCAGCGAAGCGCCAACAATAGTAGCATTAGGACTTACGGTTATTTCGCTCAGATGCGTATCCCATGGCGTAAGCGACCGGTGTTTTACAGCATGCAATTCACGCTGATTGAGGTTGTGCAAAAATCTTTCTTCAATACGATCGTAAAACTTTTTGAGCCTTTGCCTGAAAATAAGCAACACTACCAGCAGCACTACCACAGTACCTAATAGCGATAGCCACAGCGGGAAATACTGCCCCAGCATAATACCGATAAGCAACACCGCCACTACATTGCGTAAGGCTTCCAGCATTACCAGTGGTCCGCGATTATACTTGCTGTCGAGCCACAAGGCTTTGTATGAAATGCTTTGGATTTTTTTGGCTGCCAACCCCCAAACAAACGGGGCCATGGTAAGCAAACTGATGAGCACCGCAACTGTTGATGATAGTGCGTTATTATCTATCCATTGGCCAAGGAAGGGTTTGAGGTAATAACGACTGCCCAATATGATGCCGATACAAATAACCGTATGAATAATGATAACCTGACCGTAGGAACGAAACACAACATTCCAATGGCTTTCGCTGCGCAGGGTTTGCGAGCCGGCTGTATATTTTTCCACGCGAAGTAGCCATCGGCGCGGCATATGTTGCTGCATCCAATTGTTCAGGGGTTTTGCCAATTGCATCATGTAAGGCGTGGTAAACGTGGTAATAACAGAAACACCCACCGCAATAGGATAGAGATAATCGGCCGTTACCTGCAACGAAATACCAACGGTAGCAATAATGAAACTGAACTCGCCAATTTGTGTCATGGAAGTACCAGCTTCCAGCGATTGCTTCAGGCTGCGGCCCGCCAGTAATGATCCTGCCGATACAAAAATTAATTTACCGGTGATAACCAGTACGGTTAGCAATAGCACGGGTCCAATATGCTGCCACAGCAACTCCGGATTAATAAGCATGCCTACCGACACAAAAAACACCGCGCCAAACAAGTGTTTTACAGGTTTAATCAGCGTTTCAATTCTTTCGCCGTAAATGGTTTCGCTTAATATGCTACCCATCATAAATGCGCCCAGGGCCGATGAAAAGCCAACGCTTGCGGCCAACGCCACCATGCCAAGGCAAAGACCTACAGCTGCTACCAACAGCGTTTCATTGCCCAGCCATTTTGCAGTACGCTTAAGCAGGGTAGGCAATAAAAAAATGCCCACCAAAAACCAAAGTGTCAGAAAAAATAGCAATCGGCCAACGGCCATGAGCATAGTAGTACCTTCAATATCGCGGCTGATGGCTGCGGTGCTTAACAATACCATCATTACAATGGCCACAAGGTCTTCCACTATCAGCACACCAAATACCAGACTTGTAAACTGCCGCGACTTAAGACCCAGTTCATCAAATGCACGAAAAATGATGGTGGTGGAGGATATGGCAATGATGCCACCCAGATATACACTGTCTATTACTGACCATCCTAATGCCTGCCCGGTAATATAACCCAGCAGCAGCATGGCGCTTATTTCCACCGCGGCAGTAAGGCCGGCAGCCGCGCCTACTTTGGCTAATTTTTTGAAACTGAATTCAAGCCCCAATGCAAACAATAAAAATATGACACCAATATCGGCCCACACTTTTACCCCATCGGTGTCGCTTACGGTAGGAATAAGCGATACGGCAGGGCCTACCAAAAATCCGGAAAGAATATAGCCCAGTACCAAGGGCTGCTTTAGCCACCTGAATATTATGCTGGTAATGCCTGCAGCACCCAGTATCAGGGCCAAATCAATTATGATATCAGGCAAATGGTTCACGCTCAAAAATAGGTATGTTGCCTAAGCTTTGTACTTGCGCCTATTTCATGACTTTTGTCGGGTTTGGTTTTAGCCCATATCAATACATTGCCGCTATACTGAAACTTTACTTTGTATTAAAACTAGAAGCCGTTGCCTAAACGAATTACACGTTGGTTATTATTTAGAAAGCTAATGGTACCGTTGGTATTGCTGTGTAGCCTTGCCATTGTGGGTACTATTGGTTTTGTAGTGCTCGAAGATTTTAGTGTGCTGGATGCATTGTACATGACCGTCATTACCATATCAACGGTAGGTTTTAGAGAAGTAGGTATGCTTTCCGATGCCGGCAAAGTATTTACCATACTTATTATTACTACCAGTTTAGGATTGGTGGCTTTTTATGTATCCATGGTTACCCGTTTGCTGCTTGATGGAGAGTGGCGCCGCGAATACCGTGAGTTTATTATTGGCAAAAAACTACGCAAAATGAAAAACCATGTAATAGTTTGTGGCTATGGCCGAAACGGCCATCAGGCTTGTGATGTATTGCGCATGAACGGATTGCGCTACACGATAATAGAACAGCGCAAGGAGTATGTGACGGAAGCCAGCAAACTGGAAGATTTGGTGGTGCCGGGCGATGCTACCCGCGACGAGGTGCTGATAGAAGCAGGGGTAGAAAGAGCGAGGGCCATTATTACTGCGCTGCCAAGCGACGCTGATAATCTTTTTGTGGTGGTAACGGCAAAGCAACTTAATCCAAACATCACTATCATAAGCCGGGTAAGTGACTTGCACACAGTAAGTAAAATAAAAAATGCCGGCGCCAGCCATGTAGTTATGCCCGACAAACTTGGTGGTGCGCAAATGGCAGCCATGGTGCTGAAGCCTGAGGTAGTTGAATTTCTAAACCTCATAAGCACCGAACAAACCGACAATTTTCAGGTGAATGAACTGCCTGTGCAAGTGGCTGTACAGCTTGGCGACCTGGACCTTTGGCAAAAAACAGGCTGCACTGTTATTGGCCTAAAACAACTGAATGGTGAATACCTGCGCAATCCACAACCCGACCATCAACTAGCGGTGGGTGAACACCTTATTGTTATTGGCAATAACGATGTGGTAAACAAAGCAAGAGCCTTGCTGTGCTGAGCATGCCGGGATGCTCGGCCACTAGCCGACAGTTAGGTGATTATGGCCTGCTATGAATCTTCATCAATAGGTAAGTCTTCGCCTTTGCGCAGGATGGCTTCGCTCATTTTGCGGATAGGGTTAGCATGGTTTTCATCGTAGGCTTTGCGTTGATGTATAATATCTACCGCTTCAAAAAGTGAAGCCATAAAGGAGCTATGGTCGGCTTCATTTTTACCTGCAATATCAAATGCAGTTCCATGGTCGGGGCTGGTGCGCACTATTTTTAGGCCTGCCGTAAAATTTACCCCCTCTCCAATGCTCAGCGATTTAAATGGTATAAGTCCCTGATCGTGGTACATGGCTAATACGCCATCAAAATGCTGATACTGATGCCGCGCAAAAAATGCATCGGCAGCATAGGGGCCAAACACCAGCATGCCATTTTGTTTGGCATCCTGAATGGCGGGTTTGATTATTTCTTTTTCCTCGCTGCCAATCAATCCATCATCGCCGGAGTGGGGATTGAGACCTAGTACTGCAATTTTTGGTTTGTCAACACCAAAATCGCGGCGCAGGCTGCCTGCCATTATCCGCAATTTGCTCAGGATACTGTCTTTGCTCAGGTGCTTGGGTACTTCACCCACGGGTACATGTTCAGTTACCAGTCCTACCCGCATATTGGGGCTTACCATAAACATCAGCACATCTTCTGCTTCAAAACTGCTACGCAGGAATGGGGTATGCCCGCTAAAGGGAAAATCGGCGGCATGCACATTGCTTTTATGGATAGGTGCGGTAATCAGCGCTTCTATATGACCTTGCTGCAGCGCTTCTGTAGCGGCTATCAGGCTTTTCTTGGCGTAATCTCCACCAATTTCATTCAGTATGCCGGGGGTAATATTTACCTCTTCATCCCAGCAATTGTATATGTAAACTGTATTGGGGTTAAGCCGCCCAAACTCCCGAATGGGTTGAAACTGAAAGCCGGCATCACCAACAGTTTTACGATAAAAGTTGATGGTTTTATTACTGGCAAAAATGACAGGCGTGCAAAATTGAAGCAACCGCTTATCCGAAAGGGTTTTGATAATGACTTCTATGCCAATGCCGTTCAGGTCGCCACAACTAATGCCTACCACAGGTATATGCTCGCTCATGTTTCAAAAATATGGGAAAAGCCATGCCGCCACCCCCGTGGTTTTGGGCTGCTAAGCCCAAGGGCCGGATATTTGCCACTACAAATGGCAGACTACCAATTAAAAAAATCGCTGGGGCAGCATTTTTTGCACGATGAAAATATGTGCAGGAAAATTGTAAACACCCTTGATGCCAAGCCCATTGAAAGGTTGCTGGAAGTAGGCCCCGGTGCCGGTGCCATCACCAAATACCTGCTCAAACAAAAGCGTTGGGATTATAAAATGGTAGAGGTAGATGCCGAAAAAGTAGCTTACCTGAAACAACATTATGGCCTTGCCGAAGCCCAATTGCTGCATGCCGATGTACTGCATATGGCGGCACCTTTTGAAGACCCGTTTTACGTGGTAGGCAATTTTCCCTACAATATTTCTACCCAAATAATATTTAAGGTACTGGAATGGGGCGCTTTGGTGCAGGGCGTTACCGGCATGTTTCAAAAAGAAGTGGCACAACGCATAGCGGCGCCGCCCGGCAGCAAAACTTACGGCATAACCAGCGTGCTGGTGCAGGCTTTTTACCGGGTGCATTATTTGTTCGATGTGCCGCCGGGCTGCTTTACACCGCCGCCCAAGGTAATGAGCGGTATTATTGAGATGCAGCCGCTTGCCCAACCCGCTGATTTCAAGAGTCGAAAAGCATTTTTTACCCTGGTAAAAGCGGCGTTTGGCCAACGGCGGAAAACCCTGCGCAATGCGGTAAAGCCTTTGTTTGATGCGCAGGAACTACAGGACGAAATTTTTAACAAGCGCGCTGAGCAACTGTCAATTGAAGACTTTGCCAAACTCAGCTTTCGCATGAACCAATAAGGATATCTTCTGTATCTTTTTCAGACCAACAATTGCTATATGCCCGTATCCGCGCTTCCGCTTGTTATTGTAACCGCACCCTGCCACCCATGGCTTATAGACAAACTGGCTGAACGCTTTACCGTTTCCCATCGCCCCGATTTGAGCTACGAAGAACTGTCCGCCATGTTGCCGGCGGCTGAAGGATTAGTGGTAACCACCCGCCTGCGGATAGATGCCGGTATGTTGCAGCGTGCCGATAATCTCCGTTGGATAGGCCGGCTGGGTAGCGGGCTGGAATTAATAGATACCGCCGCTTGCGAAAAGCGTGGTATCCTCGTGTATAGCAGCCCCGAGGGTAACCGAAATGCCGTAGCGGAACATGCGCTTGGCATGCTGCTGTGCCAGCTCAACTATATCCATAGCAGCATGAACGAAGTGGCCACAGGCCAATGGCTGCGCAGCACCAACCGCGGTACGGAACTCTTTGGCAAAACCGTGGGTATTATTGGGTTTGGCAATACCGGATCGAGGTTTGCCCGCCTGCTGCAGGCGTTCGATGTAACAATATTGGCCTACGACAAGGATAAACAGGGTTATGCTTCCGGCGCTGTGCGCGAAGCACAGCCCGAGCAAATTCAGCGCTATGCCGATGTTATTAGCTTTCATGTGCCGCTGAATGACGCATCGCTCTATATGTGCAACCGGCAGTTTTTGGAAGCCTGCCGTCAAAAGCCGGTTATTGTAAATACCAGCCGGGGCAAAGTGGTAAAGCTTTCTGATCTCGCTACAGCATTGGAGAAAGGACAGATAAGCGGTGCCTGCCTCGATGTGCTGGAAAATGAGAAACTGGAAACCTATACGCCGGAGGAAAAAAAGGTATTGGATGCCTTGGTCCGCCGCCGCGATGTAGTGATAACACCACATATTGCCGGTTACAGCCACCAATCTTATCTGCAAATGGCGGAAATTTTGTTTCGCAAAATAGTTGGCAACGAAGCCTCTTTGTAGGTATAAAACCGGCTGCGGGTTTTGGAAAAAAAGCCGAACCCCCTACATTTGTGCCATACACAACGCTTTCACTCCGGTGGAGGCGTTGTTATTTTTTTGTTTGACAATACCAAGTAAACCGTTAACAGGAGGACATAGACATGAGTGCAGCTAACTACGTAACCAAAGAAACATTTGAAAGGATGCAGGTGGAACTCCAGCATATGCGCGGCGTAGAACGGCCCGCGGCAAGTGCGGCCATAGCCGAAGCCCGCGAGAAGGGCGACTTGAAAGAAAACGCCGAATACGATGCTGCCAAAGAAGCACAAGGCTTACTGGAAGCTCGCATCAAGGAGATGGAATCAACCATTGCCACCGCTAAAATTATTGATGCGTCCAATGTGGACACCAGCAAAGTATCGCTGCTGACCAAAGTGAAAATTACCAACATGGCCACAAAGAAAACCGTGGAATACACCATTGTGGGTGAAAAAGAGGCCGATTTGAAGTTGGGTAAAATCTCGGCTTCATCCCCTATCGGTAAAGGTCTGCTGGGCAAACATGTGGGCGATATTGCTGAAGTGCATGCGCCAAATGGGGTGCTGAAGTTTAAGGTGGAGAATATTAGTATTTGAGGCTGAGGCCTGCCCGATCCTGATAGCTATCGGGACGTAGCGGGCGGGTTAGGGCCAAGGTTAAGGCTGAGACAAGCGCAAACGCTGTCAGCAAAAAGTTTTTTGGAGCAACACGGGTCGGGAGATCCGTGTTTTTTTGTGGCTATAGGTTGAAGGCGGCAAGTTCCATAATTGTAACGGCAGTTGGGGCTGGTTTTTTATAATTTCACCGGGTATCAATATTGGCTTCCATGACCATTTTCAGCAAAATAATTGCCGGCGAAATTCCATCCTATACCATTGCCGAGAACGATATGTTCTTTGCCTTTCTCGACATTTTTCCCTGTACGGCAGGCCATACGCTGGTTGTACCTAAAATAGAAATCGACAAGCTTTTTGATCTGCCGGAAATTTACCTGCAGGCATTTTTACCTTTTTGCCAGCCTATTGCGCAGGCCATCCAAAAAGCTTTCGCAGCTGATAGAGTCAATATAATTACGCTGGGTTTTGAAGTGCCGCACTGCCACATTCACCTGGTACCCATGCAGGGCATGGATGATGCAGATATACTGCGTAAAATAAAAATGAGCCCTGATGAATTGCGCCATGCGCAGCAAAAGATACTGGCCGCTATGGCCGGGTAAGCACCGTTATGAACAGACAAGCATTTCTAGAAGCGGCTGCCACAGAATCCTTTGATGTATGCATTATAGGTGGAGGTGCTACAGGTGCCGGTGCTGCGCTCGACGCAGCTTCCAGAGGATTGAAAACCATTTTAATTGAAAAAGTAGATTTTGGTGCGGCCACCAGCAGCAAAAGCACCAAACTTATTCACGGTGGCGTGCGCTATCTGGAACAAGCTGTAAAAAAGCTAAGCCCCGAGCAATATGGTATGGTGCGCAAGGCCTTGCAGGAGCGCTCTACTTTGCTGCGGCTGGCTCCGCATATTACACGGCCCCTGCAATTGCTTACCCCATGCCGCACCTGGATTGAAGGATTATATTACTGGATTGGCCTGAAGCTGTACGATTATATCAGCGGGCGGGTAAAAGTGGGCGGCGGCAGCGAATTGCTGCGGCTGCAAAAAACACTGGAGAAAATACCCACGCTGCGCAAAGACAAACTCTTTACCTCCGTGGTATACTACGATGGCCAACTGGACGACCAACGATACAACCTTGCCCTGATACAAACCGCCTGCCGGCATGGCGCCATCTGCATTAATCATTTAGCCGCCACAGCTTTTGGCTACAATAATCACGGGCAACTGGAAACCGTGCAGGTGCGGGACATGCTTACGCAACAAGTATTTACCATCAGGGCCGGGGTGTTTGTGAATGCTACCGGGCCATTTGCCGATACCATCCGGCTAATGGCCAACAGCCAATTGGCGCCCCGCATGCGGGTGAGCCGTGGCGTCCACATTTTGCTACCCAAGCATATGATGCCTTCGCAAAGCGCCCTGCTGATACCGCAAACCGCAGATGGGCGCCTCATTTTTGCCATACCTTACCAAAAACATTTGCTGGTAGGCACTACCGATGATGAAGCGGTGCTAACCGATGAAACTTTTGGCCCAACAGCCGCCGAAGTAGATTATTTACTCCACTATATAAATGAATACCTGGATGTGCAGGCTACGCCTAAAGATGTTTTAGCAGGTTTTGGCGGCCTACGGCCCTTGGTAATGAAGGGCGGTGGCGATACCAAAGATTTGGTTCGCGATCATGAAGTGGAGATGGATCCGCAATCGGGGCTGGTAAGTATTTTAGGGGGTAAGTGGACTACCTACCGACTTATGGCCAAGGATACCGTGGATGAAGTTTGCCGCCTTCGGCAAATAAAAACGGAATGTACAACCCAAAATATTGTGCTGGCCGGCAGCGAACATTATGATCATACTACTCCCATTCGGCTGCAGCAGCAAACGGGATGGGATCACGAATTGGTAAAACACCTGGTGAGTAAATATGGCGATGCTGCTTTTGATATTGCAGCCTTAGCAGCCGCAGATGAGGCAGTAAATAATCGGCTATTGCCGGCGCTACCCTACACCCTGGCAGAACTGCAGTATGTGGTGCAGCACGAAATGGCACTAACCCTCGACGATGTACTGAACCGCCGTTGGGGCAGCGAACTGGCCAACTGGAAGCAAACGTTGGAACTGGCCACAGCTGTAGCACCGGCCATGGCGGCTTTACTCAACTGGACTACCAGGGAAACTTCCGAAGCCTTGCAGGCATACCGAAACCACCTGAACGGTATGATAAAAGTTGCCGGGCTGCAACATTTGCTGGCATAGCGCTGCCTTAGCCGGCATATGTGCATATTTGCTACCCATGCAACAGCCGTCCGTTTTTCTTTATGTACATGTATTGTGGCGTGCCGAAGCCAATGCTGAACCGCTAAAGCCCGCAGCCATGGCCACCATGGCGGGAACGCTACGGCAGGTGGCTGCCTCACGAGCTATTGACATAACCGCTCTTGCCGTGTTGCCCGATCATGTGCATGTGTTGCTGGCCTTGCCACCCATTCAAAGTTTGCAGCCAATAGTACAGTTACTCATGCAGGAATCGCAGGCTTTGATGCAGGCTATACTTACCGGGCCTGAGAGCTTTGCCTGGCAACAACCCTTTTATGCTTTTAGCGTTAGCCCAAATACCCTGATTCGCGCTACGGAATACATAGCCCACCAGCAGCAATGGCATGCCACGCACAGTTTAGATGAGGAGATAAGCAAAATGATGCAAATGGCTACTACTGGCGCGTAAGCCGGGTAATTAATTCTGCATGCTGCGGAAATTGTTCAACCAGATGCTCTCTGCTGGCAAGCTCAAAATAGCGAAAATCGAAACCAGGCGAAACGGTGCATCCAACCAGCGCATAAGTGCCGCCTTCGGTTACTTCGCTGGCAAACCAATAGCCCGCCCGCACCATGGCCTGAAAGCGGTGCCCGCCCTGTTCATCATGACCGAGGTACAGCGGTTCATACATGCCATCCGGCGAAATGGTATGTATAACGACGGCATCGCCGTCATAATGATGCCACATTTCTACACTGGTAAGCCGGTGAAAGGCAGAAAAATCGCTGAAACTGAGCAAAAAATAAATGGCTGTGGAAGCCGGGCGTTGGTTGCCATCGGCATCGGTTACCTGCAGCACACTTCTGTAGGTTTCTTTATAATAACCTCCTTCAGGATGGGGTATCAGCTGGTACTTGGCAACTATGTCAATAATTCTCTTTTCGTAAGGCATGTGCGCAATATCAGTTGAATTTTTTAAATCGTTCCCAGCAAGATTGCGCCAGGGTTTCCTGATCATCGGGGTGGGCAATTTCAATCAATGCTTTTGCCCGCTGACGCAGATTGCGACCATATAGTTGTGCAATGCCGTATTCGGTTACTACATAGTGCACATGGCCACGGCTGGTTACCACACCTGCTCCGGGTTTCAGTACCGGCACTATACGGCTTACGCCGCGGTTGGTTCTACTTGTAATGGCTATTATGGGTTTGCCGCCTTCGCTAAGGGCCGCACCGCGCATAAAGTCCATTTGACCGCCAATGCCGCTGTACTGCCGGGTGCCAATGCTATCGGCGCATACCTGACCGCTGATGTCCACCTCAATGGCGCTGTTGATGGCTACTACTTTGGGATTGCGCCGTATAACATGCGGATCATTCACATAGTCAATGTCTAAAAAATTAAAAGCCTGATTATCGTCGAGGTAGTCATACAACTTACGCGTACCTACGGCAAAGCCGGTTACAGCTTTGTAGGGATGTATTTTCTTTTTTGCATTATTGATGATGTCTTTATCAAACAGCGGGATAATACCGTCACTCAGCATTTCGGTATGTACACCAAGATTTTTATGGTTGTGCAGACATTTTAGAACGGCGTCGGGTATGGTGCCAATACCCATTTGCAGGGTACTGCCATCTTCTATTATTCCGGCTATACGTTCGCCAATGCGTAGCTCGTCGGGACCTATTTTGCTACCATAATCCACTTCCGGAAGTTCAGCTTCGTGGTACACCATATGCGTAAATCGGCTGGCATGTATCTGGCTATCGCCGTGTGTACGCGGCACGCGTGGATTAATTTGTGCTACAATACGGCGGGCATTATTTACCGCGGAGCGGGCTATATCTACGCTCACCCCAAGCGAGCAATAGCCGTGTGTATCGGGCGGCGATACCTGTATCAGGGCTACGTCAATAGGCAAATTTCCTCTGTTAAACAAGTCCGGAATATCGCTTAGGAATATGGGCATAAAGTCTGCTCGCCCTTCATTAACGGCCTGCCGCACCGATTCGCTTACAAACATGCAGTTGATATCAAAATGCCCTTCATACTCAGGAGCAGCAACAGTTATATCGCCTTGCACGGTAATAAAAACCAGTTCTACATGTTGCAGGCGGTCTTTTTGTTTGCCAAGTTCCTGCAGCAGATAAAGAGGGGTTTGAGCACTGCCATGCACAAAAACGCGGTTGCCGCTTTCAATGTCGCTGAGCGCATCGGCTGCTGATACATAGTTGATGTTTGGTTTCATTTAGCTACAATATTTTGATGTGAGGGAAGTGTACTTACGACTACTGTTGTTGTAAATCTGATTTATGATGGTGTAAAATTGTCAAAAAGCAAATCTGGTACCTTTTACCTTTGGGCAAAATGATTTGT
This sequence comes from Chitinophagaceae bacterium, assembly GCA_024643625.1. GTDB lineage: Bacteria > Bacteroidota > Bacteroidia > Chitinophagales > Chitinophagaceae > Phnomibacter. Next base: position 3,316 of record JAHEMO010000044.1, on the reverse strand, counting down.
ATCATGCTGTTTAGGAAATTATGTTTTGTAGTGTTAAGTTTTTGTTTTACCAATGCTATGGCACAGCTTACACCGCTGGAGCCCGATAAGAGTCCTATGGATATGAGTTATAGCCCTAATAATTATCCCATTAAAAAATTTCAGGATAAAACTGTGGTAACACCACCCAATGCCCGCGTAATTTATAGCCGGCCCCAAAAAAACGGGCGCGCCATTTTTGGTGATATTGTGAAGTACAATGATGTGTGGCGATTGGGCGCCAATGAATGCTCCGAATTGGATTTGTATAAAGACGCCACTATTGCCGGGAAAAAAGTGCCTAAAGGTCGTTATGCTATTTTTTGTATTCCGCAGGAAAACAAATGGACCATCATTCTCAACAAAGGGCTCGACTCATGGGGTGCCTTTAGCTATAATAAAGCCGACGATGTATTGCGTACCGATATAAAGCTTGAGAAGCTTGATGTAAACGTTGAATTTTTTACCATGTTATTTGATACGAATGGTGCCCTGAATATTTTGTGGGACGATGTTCGGGTATTATTGCCGATAAAATTTGCAGCCAAATAATTTTTAGGGTTGACTTTGGCCACCTTGCATCCTGTGCCAGTATTGTGTAATAAAATCTAGTTGGCAGTCGCAATAATAGCTACCGTTCTGTCGTCGAGATCGTAGCGGGCGCCATACATGGTAAGCTTGCCGCTTTTTATACCCTCTGCTATTATTTCGGATTGGGCTTTTAGTTGACGTACGCCATGCTGTACATTGGCAATAATGCAATGGTCAAGTCTTTGCTCATCAGTAAGGGAGACGGCTTTTATTTCGGGTTCTGCCAACAGACTGTCTATAATGGCCTTCATGTGGCCTTCGGGGGCCTCACTGTCTACCATGGCTTTTACAGCACCGCAGCGTTCGTGGCCCATTACAATTATAATGGGTACTGACAGATGTTTTACGGCATATTCTACACTACCCGTTTCCAGATCCGATATCAGATTGCCGGCAGTACGAATAACAAATAATTCGCCCAACCCTTTGTCAAATATGAGCTCCGGCGAAACGCGGCTATCACTGCATGTAATGACCACTGCCGTAGGATGCTGCGCCTGTGCCACTTCCAAAGTGCGTTTTTGGGTTTGATCGGGGTGAAGCGGATGGTCGTAAGCAAAGCGCTTGTTGCCTGCAAGTATGTGATGGATACTGCGCGGAGCAGCCTCGGTATTCTTACCCGCCAAATGAAATATGCTTAGTACGAGAGCGGTAATGGCTGCCCCAAGCCATACATAGCGTACTTTGAAAAATAGTGATTGCATATACTTGAGATGCCATTAGGACAACAGGCAAAGTTGGTAACACCCTGCATGGTATATTATGACTTACATCAGCCATAACGCCCCGGCGCTGCAAAACCGCCATATTTGCAACTTCTCTTTCACAGACAATACAATGTAGTTATGAAAACGGCCACCAAGATGATACATGCAGGCGCTGAGCCAGATCCCTCTACCGGCGCCATAATGACGCCTATTTACCAAACCAGCACTTTTGTGCAGGCAGCACCGGGCCAACACAAGGGCTTTGAGTATGCCCGCAGCCAGAATCCCACAAGGTTTGCCCTCGAAGAAGCCCTCGCTCAAATTGAAAATGGCAAACACGGTCTGGCATTTAGTAGTGGTGTGGCAGCTACTGATGCGGTAATAAAATTATTGCAGCCCGGCGATGAAGTGATATGTGCCAACGATATGTATGGCGGTACCTATCGGCTCTTCACCAAAATATACGAGAAGTTCAATATCAGGTTTCATTATGTAAACATGCAGGATGAGGCCAACATCAGCGCCGTAATAAACGCTAACACCAGGTTGATATGGACGGAAACGCCCACTAATCCGCTGATGAATATTACCGATATAGCAGCGGTGAGCCGCATTGCCAAAGCGGCCAATGCTATACTTTGTGTTGATAATACATTTGCCTCACCTTATTTGCAAAACCCACTTGATCTTGGTGCCGATATTGTAATGCACAGCGCAACAAAATATCTGGGCGGACACAGCGATGTGATACAGGGATGTTTGGTAATGAATGATCAGACGCTTCGGGATCAATTATATTTCATTCAAAAAAGTTGTGGCGCGGTACCGGGCCCTATGGATTGTTTTTTGGTATTGCGCGGCATAAAAACTTTGCATGTGCGTATGCAGCGGCATTGTGAAAATGGCGAACGGATAGCCCATTGGTTGCGTGATAATCCCAAAGTGGCTAAAGTGTACTGGCCAGGCTTTGCCGATCATCCCAATCATGCCATTGCTAAAAAGCAGATGAGCGGTTTTGGTGGTATGATCAGTTTTGAATTGGTAGACGATAGCACCGAAGAAGCCTTTCGTGTGCTAAGCAGTACCAAACTTTTTTCGTTGGCCGAAAGCCTGGGTGGTGTCGAAAGCCTGATAAACCATCCGGCAAGTATGACGCATGCCAGCATACCCCGTGAAGAGCGCATAAAAAACGGTTTGAAAGAGTCGCTTATTCGCCTGAGTGTAGGTATTGAAGATGCCGACGATTTGATAGCAGACCTGCAGCATGCCATTGGATAAAAAAAGCTGATGCTATGAAACTTACTGTAGATATTTTAGGCTGGATAGCCTCAGTGCTGATAGTGGGATCTTACCTGCTTAATATTCGTGGTAAATGGACAGCACAAATGCGGCCCTATATCTGGTGTAACCTGATAGGCGGCACTTTTTTTATAGCCAATACATTTTATTATGGGGCCTATCCATCGGGTGTGGTAAATGTTATTTGGGTAATTATAGCTGCAGCCGGACTTATGCAAAAGCCACGGAAGTTTTCCAAAGCCCAAAGCCAAACCTGACGGTATAGCCTTGTTGCAGCTGATGAAGACAAATAATATCCTTGACTTTTTTGAAGAGAAAGTAGCATCCTACAACCGGCCCGCATTCATAGCTGCTGATCCCATCAGCGTACCGCATCAGTTTACCAAACTGCAGGACATTGAAATCAGCGCTTTTTTTGCCGCTCTCTTTGCATGGGGCAATCGAACCACAATTATTGCAAAAGCCGGTGAATTGATGCATCGCATGGATGATTCGCCTTACGATTTTGTGCGACATCATACACCCGCTGACTTACAGCAACTCATAGGATTCAAGCACCGTACTTTTAACGAAGACGACCTGCTGTATCTGATATATTTTTTACAGCAGCATTATATACAGCATGAATCCTTGGAGCAGGCATTTATAGAAAAACTGCCTTCAGATGCTGTGGATATTACAGCAGCACTCAATGGGTTTAA
>JAHEMO010000256.1:2077-4720 GCA_024643625.1 Chitinophagaceae bacterium | reverse complement strand
TTTTTGGCGCTACTACAGCGGGTGAATTTATTAGCAGTGAGATCAGCAATGGTGGTATTGCCATCATGCTTCTCGATATCAATCCGGCATATTTTAAAGTAACTTTTCAGGAAACGGGCAGCATTTCTGTATTTGAAAGTGCAAAACAATTTGGCGCAGATGGCATGCAGGCATTTAACAATCCGGCATTTATCATTGCTTCCGGTTGGTTGCATACTGATGGAGATGAGATTATCAAAGGAATTGAAGCTGGTTTTAATGGAGAGGCTCCCATTTTTGGTGGCATGGCAGGTGACGACCTCGCATTACGTGAGCCCATAGTTTTTACTTATGGAAAAAGCAGTACCACCGGCATTATTGCTATAATAATTGATCAGGATAAAGTTGATATTACGGGTATTGCCACCTGTGGATGGAAACCTGTTGGCATCAGCAAAACGATTACTAAAAGCACCGGCAATATTGTTTACACCATAGATAATCAACCTGCGCTTGATGTGGTAATAAAATACCTTGGATTAAATTTAGATAATGAAATAAGCGATAGCATGGTGGTAAACCTTGGTGCTTATTATCCATTACAACTTGAAAGGGAAGAAGCCCCACCCGTAATGCGAACCGCAATGTTGGGAAATAAAGAAGACCGTTCACTTATATATGCCGGCACCGTACCTCAGGGTGCAAAAGTGCGTTTTTCTTTGCCGCCTGATTTTGATGCCATAGACACTGTTGTAGAAGATTGTGTGGAATTGAAAACAGATAAATATAATGATGCAGATGCTGTGATTATGTTTTCCTGTATCAGCCGCTATCTTTCGTTTGGCGACTTGACAAGTGAGGAAATCGAAAGAGTTGTTACAGTTTGGAATGCACCATTTATAGGATTTTTCTGTTATGGGGAATTTGGCAAATCAAAATTAGGAAAGCATGAGTTTCATAATAATACTTGTTGTGTGGTAGCGTTGAGAGAAAAATGATTTAACTGCTGACCACTTGAAAAACAAAACACATGAAAGGAAAATCAATCAAAGGAAAATCAATTGAAGAAATCAAGTCTGCATTGCTTGAAGCAATTGCCGATGGTTTTGTTCCCACTCTTGCTTTTATTTTTTCTTCCATTAGCCTGGACATAAAGGGAATTTCTGAGCTCTTCAATAAAGTTGGTATACAAATATTTGGATCAACGACCGATGGCGAAGTCTATGAAGATGAAATATGTGAGGGCGCTGCGACTATACTATTACTGGATATCAACACGGACTATTTTAAAGTATTCATTGAAGAAGTGGGGCAAGGAGGCTATTTTGAAGCATCTAGATCTATTGCAAATAAAGCACTTGCATTTTATCCTGATCCGGCCTTTATCTTTGCCGGAACTGGAATTTATAAGGATCCCTATATTGAAAGAATCATTGAAGGATTCAAAGATATTCTTGGCCCACAAGCGAGCGTTTTTGGTGGTATGGCTGGTAGTGATATGATTATGGGTGGCGCATCCTCTGTTTTCGTCAATAATCAAATAAGTACAGATGCAGAAGTAGCTATTGCCTTTGATGCCCGTAAAATTTCAGTAAAGGGAATCGCTACCTGCAATTGGAAGCCCATTGGTACTTCAAAGACAATTACCAATAGCAAAGAAAATCGAGTCTATAAAATTGATAATTTACCCCCTTTGGAACTTACAATGAAGTATGCCGGGATTAATGAACTTCCGGATAACTTATTTGATATACAAAAGGAGTTGAACCATACACTTCAAATTCAATTGCAAAGGGATGAAGGAGATTCAATAATGAGAGTTGGTCTTGCAAACATGGAAGATAAATCCTTTTCTTTCATAGGTTCTATGCCGGAAGGCGCCAGAATAAAATTCTGTCTTTTACCTGATTTGGAAACATTGGATGAAACTATTGAGGAGGTGAATAATCTGAAAAACCATGAAATGCCTGAGGCAGATGCAATCCTCTACTTTGCATGCGCAGGAAGACTCCTGGCTTTTGGGCCTGCAATTATTCGTGAAATTGATGGAATCAACAAAGTATGGAATGCCCCCATGACTGGATTTTTTTGCCAGGGAGAATTTGGAAAAGCTACGGGTGGTGCACTCGAAGCTCATAATTTAACTACCGTTTGTGTTGCACTTAAAGAAATATAGATGAATCAGCAGCTTCAAACAATCCTTGATCTTGTTCAACAGAAGGAATCCTTAACGGATGAAGAAAAGGCTACGCTAATAAAAGCCATTAAGAAAGTTGATAGCGATTTAGCAATTTCTGAATTCAAACTGGAAAGAACAGAAAAGGTAAAACGAACTACGGCCATATTGCTCGAAGAGACCATTGAAGAACTGGAACAAAAAAGAAAAGCTGTAGAAGAAGCCAATACTGCATTGCAAAAATCAATTCTGGAATTGCAGGCCACGCAGGCACAACTGATACAAGCCGAGAAAATGGCCAGCCTTGGTGAGCTTACAGCAGGCATTGCACATGAGATACAGAACCCCTTAAACTTCGTGAACAATTTTGCTGAAGTAAGCGAAGAACTGATTGAGGAAATAACGGACGAAATAAACAAGAGCCATTGGGAAGAAGCAAAAATTGTGTTGGCCGATCTGCAGGAAAATCTATCCAAAATTTCGCACCA
>JAHEMO010000256.1:0-1977 GCA_024643625.1 Chitinophagaceae bacterium | reverse complement strand
CTCGTCAACAATACTTAGAACACATAGCATCAAAAGTACAAGTGTAGTGTTGCCGGAGGCACTACCTTTATCGTGGCAAGATTCCGTGTAAGCAAATTCAATTGCGTGATGCTTTTTTGTTGCAATAAGTATCAGGTTTCAGCATAAGCTGCTTGCGAAAACATTCCGCTAACGCAATAAAGGCAAGCCAATATCACTCAATTCACTTTGCATTTCTACCACACTCCACAGCCATTTAGTTAAACAAAGTGGTCACAACAGGTATGGATGAAAAAATAGATGCCGTAGCAAAAAAAACTGCAATAGACGCGCTAAATGACGAGGCCTGGCGCATAAGGCTTGAAGACTCGGAGAAATCATACAGCCTAAGTCTCCGTTCCGTAACATTATCCAGAGAACTGGATTATGCTATAGGCCTGGCGCATGGTACGCTGGTATTGGGCTATTGCAATATTCGCAGATCTGAATATGCAGAAGCATTATCGTTATTGCAACAGTCGCTTGATCTATTTATCAGCCTTAACGACCTCAAGGGGCAGGCAGAAGCTCTGGAATACTTAGCGGTTGTAAAACGCAATATGGGCGACATAGAAGTCTCGCTTGAATGGTCCTTTAAAGCATTGGCCATGGCAACCGATATCGGCCATTCTTTGAAAGTTGCCAGCAACCATTACCAGATTGGCGTTACCTACAAGCGACTCGGCAATTACGATAAGGCACTGGAATATCTATATACCGGACTGGAACTTAGTAAGGCGCTACAAAACGAGCTATACAGTTCGTATGCCATAAATATGATTGGCACCATTCATTTTGAAAACGGTAGCTATGAAAAAGCACTGGATCATTTTCTGCAGGGTCTTGCCATCCGACAACAGTTTGGCGATAAATGGGGTGAAGCGGGAAGTTTAGACAACATTGGTCATTGCTTTATGATGCTGAACAAATATGATGCAGCAACGGATTACTTCAACAAGAGTATTGAGCTGAGCCAATCCATTAACGACAAACGAGGATATGCGAATGCGCTTTTTCATTTTGCTGAAATGCATCATGCAACAGGCGACCACATTTTGGCAATGGACTATGCCACCATGAGCCGCGAAATACGAAACGCTTTTGGTGACAAAAGAGGTACGGCTGAAGCATTGTTGCTGCAAGCGAGGCTTGTATATACTAACGGTTGGCATGGCAACAATCAGGATAATAACTATCTGCCGGAAGCATTGGCAATAGCCACAGCAATAAATGCTACTGATTTGATAAGCAAGGCAAGATATCAGCTATATACCTACCACGAAGCAAGGGAAGAATATAAAGAGGCTTTGCATCAATTATCACTTCACCATGACCTGGAAATGGTGTTGAACAAACACGCCCTTACACAGAAAATTGTAAGTCTGGACATAGCAAAAAAAGCTGAAGATGCGGCTCGTGATGCTTCCCATACCCGTCAAAAAAATGAAGCCCTCACTAAACTAAATGCCGAAATTCAGGAACAAAAAAATAAGGTCGAAAAAACACTTGCGGAACTGAGAGCGGCACAAACCCAACTCATCCAATCCGAAAAAATGGCCAGCCTTGGTGAACTCACCGCCGGCATTGCGCATGAAATTCAAAACCCGTTGAATTTTGTAAATAACTTCTCGGAGTTAAATGAGGAGTTGATGAGTGAATTGGTGGATGAGTTGAACAGTGGTCATACCAATGAGGCAAAAGCGATTGCGTTTGATGTGCAGGAAAACTCGCAGAAAATAAACCACCACGGCAAGCGTGCAGGCGCCATTGTAAAAGGCATGCTGGCCCATAGCCGCAAAAGCGAGGGCGAAAAATCTCCAACGGATTTGAATGCATTAGCAGATGAATATCTGCGACTGGCTTACCACGGCTTGCGTGCTAAAGACAAAAACTTTGATGTAAAGCTGGTAACGGATTTTGATCCCAAACTCCCCATGGTAAATGTTGTAGCTGCAGATA
>JAHEMO010000255.1 GCA_024643625.1 Chitinophagaceae bacterium | reverse complement strand
GCCTCATTTTCGCTACACTTGATGTGAATAGGGTGTTGGAAGAACGCCAGAATTTCGATCCGGTGGGGCACTATGCGCGGCCGGATATTACCCGATTGGTATTGAATACCGAAAGGCAATCGGTGCTTAGCATTCTTCCCTAATACCTATCCTGGCAAATTTGAATGAGGTGGCGCGACATAAAAATGAAGCATTGGAGAACTGCGAAAATGAAGACTGATTCCATCACCTCGCTCCAAATAAAAGAAGGCTGTCCCCTACTTTCAGAGACAGCCTTTTCGTACTTCGTGGCAAGTTCCCGGCTAGTATGCCTCACAATCATTGTTGCGTCAGATATTCAGCTATTTCGTTTGTGCTTTCTCTCGTTGCATTTGCAGCATATCTACAGGCGGCGGGGTGTGATAGTCGAGCAGGTGCTCCACAAAATAATCGCCCATACGCCAGAAAAAATATTCCGTCATGTCGCCATAACCATGCCGCTGACCGGGCAGCAGCACAAAATCAAATCGCTTGCCGGCCTTCATTAATGCATTAGCCATACGAATGGTATTGGCGGGATGCACATTATTATCGACATCGCCGGTGGACAGCATCAGATGCCCTTTAAGATTCTTAGCCAAATCGGGGTTGCGTTCTATCTGGTAAATAAAATTGGTATCTCCTTTTGGTGTAACTACTTCCTTCACGCCATTGTGCTTTTCGCTCCACCAACGGTTGTAAATATTATTTTCATGATTGCCTGCGCTGCTCACGGCCACTTTAAAAAAGTCGGGGTACACCAGCATGGCCGCTGTACTCATAAAGCCACCACCGGAGTGGCCATGAATGCCCACTTTGCTTACATCTATAAATGCATGCCGGTCGGCCAGTTGTTCTGCCGCATATTTTTTATCGGCCAAACCATAATCGCGCAGGTTGCCATAACCATAATTGTGGTACCATTTGCTTCGGTCAGGATGTCCGCCCCTATTGCCTACCGTTATTACTACAAAACCAAACTGTGCCAGACGATCGGTACGATCCATGCCACGGCCAAATGTTGTATTTACTGCTTCAGTTTGCGGCCCCGGATACACATACTCAATGATGGGATAACTTAAGGTGCTATCAAAATCAAAGGGCTTATACATTACGCCATACAAATCGGTAATACCATCATCCGCTTTTACTGTAAAGGGTTCCGGAAACTTATATCCGGCAGCCATTAACGCACTTAAATCTGCAGCCTCAAGATCCATAATTTTTTTGCCGGTAGCATCGCACAACATGGATGCAGGCGCCGTATTTACCCGCGAAAAATTGCTCACAAAATAATTAGCCCGATCATTTACACTGGCACTATAATCATAGTTGCCGGCATTAAGCAAAGCAGGTGCACCACCACTCAGGCTCACCCTGTACAAATGACTGTAATATGGGTCTTCATTTTTTTCGCGGTTATTGGCCGTGTAATACAGCATGCGGCGTTTTTCATCAACACGTGCTACACCGCTTGTATGGTATGGCCCCGAGGTGAGTTGCCTCAGCAATTTTCCATTGCGATCGTATAGATAAAAATGTCCCCAACCATCGCGTTCACTCCAATGGATAATTTCAGCATCGTTGTTAAGCAACGCAGGTTTCACCACATCGATATAGGTATTGCTTCTTTCTTCTATTACCACTTCTTTTTGGTTGCTGCTCAGGTTCCATCGGCATATATCTACCCTTTTCAAATCGCGGGACGTAAGCGAAAAATAAAACTCATTGTTATTGCCCAACCATATGGAAGGCCTGAACTGATTGTCCCTGTTGGCTATGGGTGTTTCGGCGGGCCAAACGCCAAGCGATTGATCTTTAAAAGTAGCCACAGGCAAATCGCGTAGTACATTGCTTTCAAAGGAATAATGCATGAGGTAATTAACAGGCTGTTCCTTTTCGCCGGGCATGGCGTACTTGTAGGTTTCCAGCGTAGGCCGCGGGTCGCGGGTATTGTGTATCACCCAAAGGTCTTTCACTTTGCGCTCGTCAGTACGCGTTACAATAAACTGCTTACTGTTGGGCGCCCATAACACAAATGCACGCTGACGTTTCTTTTTATTTTTCTCCTGCTCCACATTGTCTTCGCCACGGCCACCGCCGCCATAGCTGTAGTTTTCTTCACCATCGGTCGTTATCGCATGTTCTATAATGGTGCTGTCGTCTTCATTTTTTACTGCCTTTAAAAAATTTGCTTTGTCCATCCAATACAAATTGTTGTATCGGGCAAAAACAATGCGACTGCTATCGGGCGCAATATTGGCCCATGCCAATCGCTTAGCTTCTTCTTCGGGGTCTTTAATTTCGGTAAGGGTGCGGCTATTGATATCGTAGCGAAAAACAAATTGCTTTTTCTCCATAGAGTCTTTGGCCGATTTATTTTTTGCCTTTATTTCTTCCCAATCTTTTTTCAATACTTCCTGCGTGCCTTTCACTTTAAACTCAATGGTATTTTCATCATCAAGCAAGCGCAATCCGGTAAGGTCAAGATGTTGGCCATCCACCGGATCTTTCATAATCCGGGTAAGGTCGGCAGCCAGGGCGTCCTTATCAAACATGGCAGTTTTGCTAGCTGTAGCAGGATTTACCAGATACCAGTTTTTACCGGCAGTGGTTTCATATTCATACCAAAATCTGTCGCTGTTTTTAAACCAATGTGGGTCTACTGATGTAGAAAAAATCATTTTCTTCAGTTTCTCCGGCGAAAAACGAGCAGCCAATTCGTAGTTAGGCGTGGGTGTCTTGCGTTGGGCAACAGCCGATAGCGAGGCGCAAAACATTACCACAAATAGCAATTGTTTCATAAGCATGTATTGTAACAGAAGACGATAAATATGAGAAAAACCAGCAATTGATGCCATAAAGTTTTTACCGGCAGCCTTTCGTGTGGGCTTCCATTGTTATGAGCGGCATGGCCTGCATGCGCTCTGCCGTTATCTTGTAGTACAATTAATAGCGGGCATCATGAAACGATTGGGCAATGGCAGAAGGCTGGTTTTACAAAGCGGAATTTTGTCACTGGTTTCCTTGCCTTTACTGGGCCGAAATATGCTTTCGGCCTTGCCGCCAACCCCGGATATAATTAGCAAACCGCATGGTAATTATCCATCGGTAAGCCTTGATCTGGTAGCAGAAATTGTAGGCGTATCGCATGCCAATCTGGACAGATTAAAACAATTGGTGGACAATCGGCCGGAGCTCTCAAAAGCAAGCTGGGACTGGGGTTTCGGCGATGTGGAGTCCGCTATTGGAGCAGCCTCCCATACTGGTAGGGCCGATATAGCAAGTTACCTGATACAGCGGGGGGCATCACCCACCATATTCACAATGGCCATGCTGGGCAAAGCAGATGCAGTAAAAGCCACGATAGACGCAATGCCGGGCATACAGCAGATTGCGGGTCCGCACGATATTAGCTTATTGCAACATGCTAAAACCGGCATGGAGACCGGCGCCTCCAACAAGGATAATGGCAACCGAACTATTGATTATCTACTGTCGCTGGGCGATGCCGTTGGCAAGCAACATCCTGCGGTAGCAGAAGCAGATAAAAAAATCTATCTGGGTGATTACCGGTATGGGAGTGGTGAAGGTGAAGGATTTTCGGTGCGGTTAAATATGCGTGGCACTTTATCGCTGGGAAGGTTGGGAAAATTTGGGGGCGCATTGCTTAAAACTGGCCACCATAGTTTTACCTATAACGGAGCACCGTCAGTGCACGTTATTTTTACCATTGCAGACCAAATAGCTAGTGCCGTAACTATAATTGAACCCGGATTTGAAATGAAAGCTACAAGAGTATTGAGTTGATATTTATTCTTCTGAACGTTTCATTTTCCTGAAATCCATATTCACCAGATACACGCCGGCCAGTGTAACGGCAGTACCCGCAAGCAGGTACCAGCTAAGCGGCTCATGCAATACAAGGTAGCCCACTACAATGGCAACAATGGGATTGAAATAGGCATATAACGAAGCCACCGTTACCGGCAAATGCTGGAGACTGTATACCATAGCACCAAAGGTGATCACTGAACCAAATACCACCATATAAGCAATGGCCTTCCAGGTATGGGCTGGCACTTCGGCAAGCGGCATATCAAAATCAAAAATGAAGGACAGGATAAACATGATAATGCCAGCCAGAAACATCTCCAAACCCAATGCCAGATAGCGGTTGATAGATATACGCAGCCTTGCGGTAGCCACACTGCCCAATGCCCAGGTAAAGGCTGCTGTAAAGGCAAGCATTACGCCAAGAAAAAAAGCAGGATCTTCAAACTCACCGAGTTTTTCGTAGTAGATAACCGCAATGCCGAGGAAGCCAATAACCAAACCGGCAATGCCTAACGGGGAGGGCTTGTCTTTGTAGCCCGTTGCCCAATCAATAATCACCACAATCAAAGGAAAGATAGCGCCCATTAGTGCGCCCAGGCCGCTGCTGATATACTTTATAGCCCAGGTACTAAGGCCATTGCTTGATACAAACAGCAGGACACTCAGCAACACAATGCGCGGCCATTCGTTGGCAGGCGGCCAACGAAATTTTCCCCGCAATACAAAAAACAACAGAAAAATAGAGCCCCCAATCGTTTGCCTTATGGCGCCAAAAAACAGCGGATGGATACCTTGTATACCGATTTTACTGGCCACCCAGGTAGTGCCCCACACCACGCTGGTAAGCATTAGTGCAAAGTATCCAAGACC
>JAHEMO010000043.1:17197-18123 GCA_024643625.1 Chitinophagaceae bacterium | reverse complement strand
CCCAATTACGGGAATCAGGCCTTCTTTTTTTGCTGCTTCCAGTTTGTTGGTACAATACTTTGAAATATTTTCTGTGCCCCTTGCTTTGTCAACATAACCGGTGCTGGCGGGGAGCCCATTGCTTAGTGAAGCATCCGTAATGGTGGGGTTATTACTAATGCCAGATTCGTACAATTGTATGAGTTGTGTATTGGTAACCGGGTAGGTTTTTAGTTGCTCATACGTAAATACTACGCCGGGGGTACTTAAGGCAATCAGCAAGCATTCCGGTTCCATGGATTGATAGCGAAACCTTCCCTGCACGCTTTCTGCCTCGCGAAACAATGCGGTACAACCGTCATCAGCTTGCGGCTCATCCACCGGGCGGCCGGCACGGGGAAATTGTTCAAGCCGTATTTCCGCCCACTCGTCCAAATAAAATACATCTACATTACTGGCTTCCAATTGCTTTAGCAAGGGAAGGTCTTTGTGAAGCAATGCCCTGAGCAAATGAGGGCCACTGTAGGTGGCATGATTATTTTCTTTGGCAAACCGGCTGGCTATACGCAAAGCTTCTTGCGCATTGGCGCTTAAGTTGTAGGCGGTAATGGATGGCATTAGATGTTTGAATTTATTGTTCCCAACAATATATATTTTTTAGTTGAAAAACAACGAGATGTTTTTTCTTTTTATGGGTTCTAAACTTTAATTACAGTTTTTATCATTCGCTTTCAATGTCTTGTCATCATCGCTCTTTGGACGAGATAAGCGCTTTGCCGGCGGTTGAGATTTTGCATATTATCCGCAGTTTTGTTAAGGTGTTACGGTATGGCCGAGATAGCCATGTTCTTGTAGTTCTTCATTTGTTGCCGGCACACCATATTTATTATCATAATTCAGGCTAACCTTGTACTGCCCCGATTTAATGAAAACACCGCTTACCACAC
>JAHEMO010000043.1:0-17187 GCA_024643625.1 Chitinophagaceae bacterium | reverse complement strand
GTGGGGCACCCAGTGGCACGTGGTCTGGATTGTTCAGCTGCTGGGGCATATGTGTGGGGGCATCTCCAATTTCGTATTTTACTTCAAATCTAAATTGGTTAGGATTGCCGGGGCCATTGCTTTTACTAAACCGAAATATCCATTTGTCGTTTTCTTTCAATACTTCTTTTTCCAGAATGAAAATGGCTTCAGGAATGTCCTTCCAGGTGTCTTTTGCCTGGCCGGGTTGCTGAATTTTTCGGTACTGGTAGGTTTGTTTGGCGGTTATTTTTCCTGCAACCCTTGGGCTCTTGCATAAAATAGCAGGAAGGGTTACACTGTGGTCGTCGCCTCCCGTGCCATCCTTGCCGTTACCTCCATTTTGTCCAAAATGTTGATCGGGATCTCCTACATAGCAGAAGGGATCGCCTTGCGTTGGTTTATCGTAGTTTACTTCTTCGCGAGTTTCCAGATGTTTAAGGTCATTGAGATCGCCTGTATTACTTTCCCATGTGAGTTTGTGTTCATGTATAAATTTTAAACATGGCACGCGTTGTGTGCCGCCGGTTGTATCTGTGTAGCTGCCTGCTGTTATGCGGATGGGCGAAACAAAACTCATGCGGGGATTGATGGGGAACATGTCGAATTCGGTATGCTTGTGTTCGAGCAATTTGGCAATTTCTTTGTCGTGGCCATTAACTTTCCATCCTCTCAACTTTAATTGACATTTTCCACAAAACTGCGCCAAGTTTGGCGAACCCGGACCAAGATTGACGTTGCCGCGACCATTGGGAGCACCGGTATGCAAATAGCTCATCATATCATTACTGTCAGCACAATCGTGATCGAAAGTTTTGTTCTTCAAATAGTTGGCATCATTAGCTTTTATGCCCGCACCGTCGTGCGGATGATTGAGATTGAGGCAGTGTGCGATTTCATGGGTGTTCAGAAATCCGTCTTTGAGTATTTTCCGGTACCCTTCCGTAATAAGTGCCACTCCTTGTGCAAGTCCGGTGCATGAGGTTCCTTCGGCTCGTTGAAAGTTATCGGTGGTGTTAATCGTTACAGTAGTCTTTGCTTTTCGAAATGTTCTTTTTGTAACGGTTGTAATGGTGTCATGAACGGTTACGCCAGCAAAAGGAAGTGTACGCAACACCACAATACCTGGTCTTTGGGTAACTTCAACTACTTTTCGTATCCATTCACCTATGCCAACGGCGGAGCGACCTGTTGCTATTGGTGTTACTAAACTAGGGAAATTAAATGCAATGGAACTAACGCGATCCTTGAATTGCTGGTCAGTGTCGTTTGCCTGCTTAACGAGGTTAACGGGCAGCATGTGCTGGGGTTGAAATACTAAATTATTTCTAGCTACAAATGGTTTAGCTGCGGCGTCTACGGAATTGGGTAGAAAATGGTGCACGGCGTCCAGATAGTCGCCTGAATTGCCCGCATTTACCAGGCTGCCCAACATGACGTGTTGCACCAAACTATCGTCAAATTCAATGTACGCTACCTTGAAGGCATTTTTAGTCTCGGCCCAATTAACTGGAGGGCCCATAGCCGGCAGCCAGTCTAGTACATACACAGCTCTTAGTTTTCGCCATACAGTCATAATGCCGGTGCTAGCTTCCTTTTCGTCATTGCCGAGTTTGTTGTATTCAGCTTCCTGCGTTAGTTGGTTTGCCATGCCAAAAAAGGAAACTTTGGCCTTCACTTTGTAGTTATCAGCACCTATATAGGATCCAGCAAATATCACCGTGCTTTTGCCTACCAAACCGGGTTTTGCAGTATCGCTGCAAACCACACTTTCATATTGGGTTTGCGAATTTTTTACAGTATAACAATCGGAATGCGCTGTTTTAACATACGATTGATTTGTGCTGACGCCGCCGCATCGCGATGGACAATTGTCGCCCATGGTATTGCCCCTCCGCGCTTTCACCTTTGCCAGGGTATTCTTTATATAAAACTGAGCCTTGCTGGGTGATGTATTGGCCACGCAGGGAGGTATTGCGCTGGTATCTTCATCGGGATCCTCAATGGTCCACAAAATTTTAAGTTGCGTAAGTGCATCAGGTGCGTCAACAGCGGCGCCGGTTTTTGATTGAAGCTGAACTTTAGCTGTGATAGCACATTGAAACCGATCCAACACATCTTTTTCCCTTACAGCATGGCCGTCCAACAAATCGAAATTCGTAATCTGCGGGTAGTAGTAATTATTTTGGATATAAATTTTCGAGTTGGTTCCCTTATCGGTCAATACATTCTCTGTTTCAAAAAGATTCGTAATGAGCGTGTTGCCTGCCAAACTGTTGACGAATGCTGCATTGGATGCATCGTCAATTACCTGCTGGTTAATCATTTCATGCGTGTACCGTTTGATGGCTCTTTTGGTCTGGTTGTTTTCGGTACCGTCTATGCGTCCGGCGAAATAGCCTAACAAGTTAAGCCTGTATTGCACCCACTGCATATGTTGCGCCCAGTTTGCAGCCCCACGGGCGGGGATGGGCACCTGCGATACCGGTGGATTTCCAGGGTCTTCACAGTAGTGCCCTTTTTCGATTTTTATATTGTGTACAAGCACATTGGTTTCGGCAGTTTGACCGGCAAAATCATTTTCTTTTATAATTAATGCCAGTTTAAACGGACCAAAAGCGGGGCTTATTAGTTTTCCATGCAGCGGCCCTGCATTGCAATTTGTTTTGCCGTCCCATTTCAATATTCTTTTTCCATCTGCTATTTCTGCCTCGCTTAGTTTATACTCGTAAATAATGGATGGCAGATGTACATCCGACTTCACCTGTAAAAAAACTTCCGGTTTGGGATTAAGATTTGCAATTTTTGAAACGGCAATATGAATGTCAAGATTTTCCGCATCAGCCTTGCCTGTTGGCACAAAATGTGGATCCACTTTATTGATATCGAGCATCATGCGCTCGAGTTGTATAATAGTAGGTTCGCCACCTTTTTCCTGACTGGTAACTGTGGGCATTTGGCCCTTCAAATTATATTTTGAGTCACGCCTAAGCGCCAGCTGCATTTTTCGTTCTGTGCCGGCTTCTTTAGCAGGCAAAACGATGTAACCTTCTTTACTGGTGGGATAGGGATACCATACCTCGTTTATTTGAATATTTATTTTTACTTTATGTAGGCCGTTGCCTGAAGCTGCATTGACCACTCGAATCCTGAATTCAAATTCTTTTTCTTCGGCGGGAGACTCATCGGTGAGTGCAGATTTATTTAATAAGCATTTCTTGCTGGATGCAGTTTCGTCTTTAATGCTTTGCCTTGATGGCTGCTTATCCTTGCACATTGAATATATTTTTCAGGTTTTTAATCTGCCGAAGGGCTGTAATAGCGCTCTAGTTCAGTATTGACTTTAGGTTGCCATTCCTTCCAAACGAAAGTGTCAGACCCATTTGTGCTATTGGCACTATTAATTTGAAGTGTGGGATAGAGCATGTCGTTATAGAACTGATGTCCCAATACAAACTGAACCAGCGTAAAGTAACAAAGGTCGGCTGGATTTTTGCAACCTAAATCCCTGCCATTTTGCTTGCTTTGGGCCATAAATTCCCGTAATGTAAAATCGTCAAGCGTTAGAAATTTGGCCGGCCATATTTGCCCCATTAATGCGGAGGGATTAGCATGAGCCTCCAATTGGGCCATACTGATATGGTATAATGATTCAAATGCCCGGGAAGGAAATGCATCGCCATCTGTAACACATTCGTTCAAAAATCTTGTAGCGGCATCATACAAATGCTCTATAATAGCAGTTGGTGGATCATTCCGTTGGGCAAATAAACTGTGCTTAAAAAACGGCAGGCTCAGATCGTTAAAGCACCCAACCCCAAACATTACCAGCAGGTCGGTGTACAGGCACACTTCGTAGCGAGTAGTAAAGTTTTGTTGTTTTGCCGAGGCTTTAGCTGTACTGATAAACTGGGTAAGCAATGTGGGGTCTAGTATTGCCGTTTTGGTTGGAAAGTAAGTGGTAAGATGCTGCACCATGTAGGCATCAAAATTTTGCAGGTCCACATCTTCAAACTGACGAATCTGACTGTTTTTAATGACCATATGCTTTTCTTTTGAAACCGGCGGTGCTGAATCTGTTTCGGACAATAATGCTATAGAAATGTTCTTTTTTTAGGGCGATCTTCTTTTTGACTGTCGTCCTGTTTTTCTGCAGCAAGCTGTGCCGGGTTTTGTTCATTTGTGCTTTGCGATGCTGATAGCGGCGTAGAGAGGAAATCAGCAAAAGAAATGGTATCTGCCTGCAGATTATGCTGCTGATAGGAATAGGCTATTACATGGGAAGGGTTCTCTTTTATTTCAGCCAGAATGTAGTCTATCGGCCCAAAAAATTCCTGTAATTGTTGCTCATTGCAAGTGGACAGAAAAATATGCAGCACGCGTGGATCATAAAAGCGGAAATACATCTTCTTGTCATCCTCTGTATCTACTATCAGAAATTTTCTGAAATGGTGCATTACTTCTTCCATCTCAGCAGTGGTGCTAATGAAAATACCCCATGATTGGGCTATGCCATGATTAAGAAATAGCGGCAAAAAGGGGTCGTCGGGAGTAAAAAAAAGAAGATAGGGAGCAACTGATGCCAATTTATTTTCCGATTCTCCTCTGTACAGGCACTGTTTTCGGGTTACAGACTGGAATATATCAGCTAATTCATCATTTGCTTTAGCGCCGTCTATTATCGCAAATCGGGGTACTATATTAAGCTTTGTATTTTTCATGTTGTATCAACAGAAGCCACAACAAATACTGCTGCCGGGATTGTTTTTGTTATTGGCATATTTCGCAGAAGGGCTGACCCGTTTGCGCCGCTTCTTTCATGCTTATTATTTGCGCCGCGTTTTTGGCAACATCGCCTCCTTGCAATTGCGCATTTTTCATTATTATGGCTATAACAGGTGGAGTTACAACTGCGGGTCCGCCTGGTCCTCCGGCCTCACCAATCAATACGTTGGGGCACCCTAGTACTATCGTGCCACCATGCGCGGTAGAATCGCCCATTCTGGCGGCGGGCTTTCCACCAATTAGTACAGTAAAACTGCCCATAATGATGCTGTCGGGAGGGCCAACGCACACACACATATCGCCTACTGTTGCGGCAGGCATGCCGCCAATCATTACCGTGGGTGCGCCAGGTCCGGTTACTGGCCCGCCAACATGCGGAATGGGTGGCAGGCCCGGTGTTACCATCGGACAAACGTGCATATCGGTCAATCTTGCTGCTGGTTTACCCATTATTTTTTTCCTATCTAGTCATTGAAAAATTAGCCAATCGCATACTTAGCTATTGCGATGTATACTTAATTTATTTTCACCAAACCGCCCGATATTTCTACCATGGCGCCGCCAAGTTTGGCCTGTGCTGAGCCACTTATTTCGGTCTGCGCACCTTGTAGCTTTAAGGAGGCAGTTGCCTTGCCTTCGAGTTGCACTCCTTCCAATGTCAATTTTTGTGTAGCTTTTAATGCAATATTCCCTTTTGCACTAATTGTGACGTCTTTCATGGCATCCAGAACGATATTGTCCTGACTCTTAAGCTCCAGTGGCCCATCGGTGGTAACAGTTATTTTGCCATCATCACCATCAATCTTAATAGAAGCCTTTTTCTTCCCTATGATTTCTATGGTGATGGATTTCCCTTCTTCCATTCGCAGTTTGGAGAAAACGGATTGGCCATCTGAGGATATCAGTTCGGTAAAAAGTTTCCCATCATCGTTACTTGTTTGCAGGCTATTGCGTGGGAATTGTCCCTTGAAATTGTCTTGAATTGTAATCGTTTTTTCAAGTTCATCTATTTCTAGGCATCTCCCTTCGTTTGCACCAATGCTCTTAATTTCATTTTTTTCATATCTCTTGTAATCCTTTATAGCATTTGATTTTATTGATTCATTGTACAGGGCACCAATTA
This sequence comes from Chitinophagaceae bacterium, assembly GCA_024643625.1. Classification (GTDB taxonomy): domain Bacteria; phylum Bacteroidota; class Bacteroidia; order Chitinophagales; family Chitinophagaceae; genus Phnomibacter. The sequence continues at coordinate 11,261 of JAHEMO010000043.1, read as the reverse complement.
TATAGGGCCGCTCCATATTGCCGTCCAGGAATCCTACCATCACCCAATCGTTAATTTCCGGAATAAAGCGGAAGCCGCGGTCTTTTCCGGCATAAGGCTGCACAATGGGCAACCACGGTGAGGTTGATTCTACATCAGATTCAGTAGCATAGCCAAATTTCACTTTTATTCTGTCAAGCCCATCGGTATCGTTATTGTCCGTAACCTGCGCTATTTGTGACTCGCAGCGGGGGAAAATTCCAGGGTTTGTATAGGGTGGTCGCGTAATATTCCCTGGGATTGCTTCTACAGTATTAAAGTATTCTGCCTGATCGGTGATGGTGTGGATGATGGAAATAATAATGAAGTCTCCAAGCTCGCGACCGTTATTTAATGAAAGGGATATTTTGGAGCCAATATTTAGGCTTTTGTCGTAGGTAGTACCCATCACTTTTACGGTATCAGCATTAATACCATTGGCATGGGCAGATGCTGCAGTTTCTAGCAAAGGCGCTATGCCTATGGAGGGGGAGTACAACGAAGATTTGTTTTTCTTAAAAACCCGATCGACCCCCTTATCAACCGCTTGCTGCAGGTAGGGCATGGATGATGGTGCGCCTTCAGCCTTTGCTAGTTTTGCTTTAAAATAGTCTGTTGCATAATACGTTAACTTAGATGGCATAGCCAATGCCTGAAAGGAGAGATCAAATATGTCGACATCGCATACAAGCTCGTTGGCCGGGCTATTGCCGATATCCAGCATTAGTTGTTGGCCATCAAAATAGCACCACTCCCCGTATCGCTCGGCAAGCATAGTTAGGAATTCTAAATTACTTTGGTTGTATTGCACAGTGTAGTGCAATTTGGTATTTAATTTCAAACCGCCTTTGGTACTGATGCCATTTTCGTTGGTTACTTTGTTAACTATATCTGCTAAGGAGAGCTTGTGGAAATGCCTTGAACGTTTGATTTTCTCGGCTTTTGCGGGCGTGCCTTTTCCAATGATTTCGTACAAAGAGCTTGTTTGCTGAAGGTCCCGACAAACTATCTCACTGATAAAACCATTGAAACTTACCTCCTTTGAGAGTTTGATAACTACATCTGCGCCAAGGTTGTTCTTGTAAAATTCTAAGTTTTTGTTGAAGTCCGCTTCTGTCGTTGACTCCATAAAGAAAAAGGAAAAGCTTCCGGGAGAAAGCAGGCTCAATTGAACTTTAAGATCAAAGACGTGCTCAGATATATCTTTTCCATTAATGGAAACGGAATAAATAGAATTTCCACGACTGTCGTTGCTGTCACTCATGTTGGACTAGGTATATAAATTCCCCCAGGCGATATGGCTGTATAATAAATAAATACAGGAAAAATGCATGCGTTTGCACACAAGCATTCTTCTTGTATTTTGACTTTTGATAGTAATTTAGGCATACTATCAAGAAAGAAACGATTTTGGCTTATGTATCAGGCCATTCATTGGTATGCGTGCCGTTGCCCAACGTTATTTCTCTTGCGGAAATGACAAATGCGATAGAAAAGGGCGAGTCGGTACTGGCGGTAAATTGTTCGTCATAAGAAATAATCCAGCCTTCTTTAAAGGCGAGTTCTTTTAGCGTTGCTTCGCTATCTCGTTTCAAAAAAGTGATGGTGCCGTCTTTCTTCTCGAAACTATTGCACATCCACTCAAATAGTTCCGTAGAACCAGTGCTTTCCACCGTGAGATTGATAATACCGCCTCTTGTAACGGAGGATGGACGACCTGTTACGTCCACTTCCTGATGTAAATTGAAATTGCACACGATAACGTTCGCTTCTGTGTCTCCGGCTTTAAATTTTGCTTTAAAACTCATAAACTGATGGATTAATTGTTGATGGATAAATTATTCTCGTCTCAATATAGTCGGAATTTTGCAAAACCAAAACTGAAATACTTATTTATCATAAAAAAGTATTTTACCCTATAAATTTAGGCGCTGGAATATTTGGCTGGGTATATATGAATTAATTATGCACGAGAGTTACGAGTTATTGGCTGCCCTGCATGTTGCACCTTTTCAGCTTGAGGTTGTGGCAGCGGAATTAATTAGTAATGGGGTCGCTCTGGAAGATATCACAGTTATACCGCTCAGTAACTTTAAAAGAAGTTATCGTGGCGAAATTGATCACCTCTCACTGTCGATAGATGAAATAACGGCCCGGCGGAAGGTGGCAATAAGCGTACATCGCGATGGTTTATATGACCGGTTGCCAGAAGGTGTTTTTCACCAACCTGACGGGCATGGCCGGGTTTCGTCGGCTAATGATATGCGCGACGAACACCGGCGATACAAGGAGGAGGAGGCCGCGGCGCGCAAGTTTTTTGTGCCATTTGAGAGCGGGTTCATGCAACTTAGTGTGCTTGTCGCACAATTTGAGAAAGCCCAGTATATTGACATGCTAAGTGGCAAACTCGGCGAAAATTGGCTAAGGTTTTGGGGCATACCTGATGGAATTCCCGCAGCCATGTCCAGCAGATTGTTAAGCCTTGTGCCCTGGATTTGGCAAATTGCGGGCTCATCCCGCCTTGCCGGCTTGGCATTATCACTCATCCTTGACAAGCAGGTGCGCGTAATGGAAAGATGGCAAAATTTTCATGGTAGTTTGCCTGGCGGCGCTCTTTTGGGTAATGCGGTTTTGGGTGGTAATGCCGTTCTGAGTGGAAATTTTTATGAACCATGGCCAGTGTGGGTATTCGAGATTGGCGGACTATCCGCTACAGAACGGGCGCAATTTGTAGCCGGAAAAAGTTTAGCCAGATTACTGGATAGATTTGAGGAATTATTTACTCCGTTACAAATTGACATTATATTTGATTTTTTACCTATTGATACCCAAACCCATTTTGAGGAAGAGGTTTTGGGCGTCGGGTTTGTACTATAAAATTTTTTCCTGTCATGTCTGGAAATCTCATAATGATTCTTCCCTATTTCCTGGTTTATACGGGCAGTTTACTGGCCGGTTCGGTTGGTTTTTTTGCCATAGCAAAACGCTTGTCAGGCAGATTTGCCTCAAGTGGCAGCCGACCGACTATTTACGGCGTGGTATCTGCACTTGTAGCCGCCGGTAGTACCTTTTTGGCAGATTTTGTTGTCAATAATCTGTTTGTAATGTTCTGGGTTTTGTCTGGAATTTACCTGTTATTTGGCATGCTTCATGTAGCCATAGCCCGTAAGAAATTTTTTAAATCCACAAAAGACAGTCGTAAAAAGCAGCTTCTTGCCGAAGTTGTATTTGGCATGGCCCTTGTATTATTCACCATCATAATTTTCTCCTGTCTCGAGTATTTTTTGGCCGACAAAAAGGACTATCTTTTTATGCCAATGATGTTCTCAGCAATAGCCTTTTTTCTACCAATTATTATCTATCACTCATTTGGAGCTTCTGCTGAAATTCCGATGCCCGAATTTCAAACATGGGAATACCCATTGTACCAGGCCATCGAGTTGCCTCCTGAAGACCCCTCTGAAATATTGCTGGTGATTGCTTTTTCGCTGGCTAAAAAAGTTGACGAAAATAAACGAACTACGTTTCGGGCTAAAGCGCCCATGAATATGAAATTGGGTGACCTGTTTTACCATTTTATCAATGATTATAATGAGTTGAATAGTGAAACCACTATTGCCGTTGCCAATTCGCTCAATGAGCCATTTCATTGGCTATTTAGAACCAAGCCAAAATTGCTGGGGGTGAGCCGGGTGTTAAATCCGCGTTTGAGCAATAGAGATAACGGCATCAAGGAAAACTCAGTAATAGTGGCAGAACGGGTATTGGACATTTAAAATTGAATTATGAGAGAAGGTATTAAGCATCTACCCGTGAACTGGATGGATGGTATGAAAATAAATAAGTCGCACTTTATAGCGCAAGACAATGCTAGCGCTAATGCGCTGTCAGATGGCTTGTCCTCCCTGCTCAGTCCATTCAGCTTTGGCTTATTACCCGCCACCCCGGGTGAAGTGAGCAATTTAGACCTTAAAGTGTCGGCAGATAACCAACAGGAAATAAGGGTTATGCTTACGCACTGCCAGGCTATTACAAGTGGAGGCGTTCGTGTTCATATTTTGCCGGCGACAAAGGGTAGTGAAGGCGCCGATGAATATCCTGTTGCCAATTTTTCATTGAAAGATGCCGGCAACGATGTACAGTGGTGGATAGCTATTTCGGTCAATCCTTACTTGCGCGCACCTGCGGGCACGCCCGATGTGCAGGAATCGCCACCGAGATTTCCGTTCAACAGCCCATCCTTTTCACTTAGCCTTGTACCCAATGAGCAGTTATCTCAGGTAATCAATAATCCTTACAGCCTATTACTCGGTACGCTTTCATTGAAGGCAGGTGTGGTGTCGCTGAATGACGACTATATTCCTCCCTGCGCAGTAATTGCTGCGCATGCAGATTTGGTGGGGCTCATGCAGGATATTGATACATTTCTGGGTAATCTGGAAAGTCGATGTTCTCTGATTATTCAAAAGATTTACAAGAAAAATCAGCAAAATGAATTGAGTGAATTAGTTCAGTTTTTGTGCGATAGAATGGTGCTACACCTCGCACCCGTAATTGTGCAATTCAGGTGGCGCATGCTATATGAAAGTCCGGGTAGATTAATAGAAGCAATAAGTAGTTTGGCGAGAGTTATGAAAAACACAATCGATCTGCGCATTGGCTCGGGTAAAGAGGAAATGCTGAACTATATGAGCGAATGGTGCGAACTGAATCAAGGGGAATTGGAAACCTTATTGATGAGTGTGGCTTCTATGCGATACAACCACAATGATGTGAATGCTTTAATACCGCAGGTGGTAAAATTTTTGAAAGTAACAGACCGGCTTTTTGATACGCTCAACAAGCTGGATTATATTGGCAAGCGTAAGGAAAGCGGTATTTTTGTGAAGGAGGAGAAAGAAGCCGAAGTACAGGAGAACAAAGCCAGAAGAAGATTTTTTGGATAAATTAGTCAACCATACAACAACATCAACAGCGGTAAATAATTGCAACTATGGAGCCTACAAATAAGAAAGAAAGAAGTAGCGCATTCTGGACTTTTCTACTATTTCAACTCATCACCATTGCGTTGGTTGTGGCATTGGTACTGGTTAGCATCCAGGTGCCTATAAAAGAAAACAATCAATTGCGGATGAAATATGAACGCGCTGAAACGGAAAAGATTGAAGCCAAACAATTTACAGACAAGGTACTGGAAACACAGCGATTGCTGGACGACGTGAATTTGCCAACCGTGCAAAGCGAAGTAGTGGATGCTGAAATACAAAATCAGATCAACGAAATGTACCAAATGAAAAGCCGTGACAGCGGAACACTGAAATCCTTGTATGATGCTGTAGTTACCGTGATGTTTCAGTTTCATGAAAGCAAAAAAAATATAAGGGCATCCAGCCTTGCAGACAAGGATTTGAATACCCTTCAGCAAGAGATAGGCAATCTGAAGCAGATGAATATGCAATTGCAGCAGCAAAACGACCAACTACGTATTATGCTTACAAGGCAATAGAATAGTATTTGGTGAAAAATTGATTTGACATGAAACTCTCTAATTCATTCACGTATAGAATAGCCGGGCTGGATCGAAGTGTATTCTGGCTTTTTGCCATTTCATTTTTGATAGCCAGTACCTTTTTGGGATATAAGGCAATCAACTATCAGTCTTGCACGGAAGTAGTAATGATTATGAGTAGCAGCAGTCATTTGCCGGATAAGAAATTTCTTGCCAATGAAATTGTACAGTTTTCAGCGCCGCTCGATGAATCATCCATAGTGACATGGGATTTTGGTGATGGTCAGGACAAGGTGGTAGGATATCATGTTACCCATATCTTCAAAGACCCTGGCAAATTTGTGGTATCTGTATCCATTGATGGTCGATGCAGTACCCGTGAAACTGTGTATATACAAAAGTTCGAAATCCCTAAAGACCTTGATAAGAATAACCAGCTTGTAAAGGAGTTGACCAATCCAATTCAAGGCAATTTCGCCACTGTACAGGGCGGGCAACTTGTATTTACCAGCAGTGTTGATGCTAGTAGTTACGAATGGTCGATTGTTGATGACAAGCAAATGCCGATTATCAGAAGCCCAAAGGCTGCCTTTACCTTTATTAGTCTTAAGCCATACAAACTCAAACTGGTATTGAACGAAAATCCGGCCCAGACATGGTATCGGGATATTATTGTCAATAGATTACCGGTGCCGGAAGTGAATCCTAATGGAGGCGCTTCGTCATCCGGCGGTGGTACTGCAGTGCTGCCTTTGCCGGAAATTCCGCCAAGGCCAGCACCAACGCAACCCACCGCCCCGCCCGTGGAAAATATAACAACACCTGTGCCTGGCGGTGGCGCTACAAAGCCAGAAGTGAAAAAGCCGGCAGACCCCAAATTGTCCGATATCTATATGGATAATCGTACGTGGCAAGAAGAATTACAGAACCTTGCAAAAGGGGATGGTAATTTATCTATTAGCGAGTTCAAGGATTATATTCATGACACCGATAGCCCAATAGTATTACTCAATGGCCAGCAAGTTAGCTTTAGTGTTATGTATAGTAAGTTGTACAAAATGAGTCGTATTGAGGTGGAATCCATTTTTGTGGATCAGGAATATGATCAAAAAGCTCATATCCTCAAGAAATTGATTGTAAAATATAAGGAAAAGAAGAAGGGAATTTTTAATTTATAGGCATGCAGGAATACTTAAAACTGCCGCTAAAATTCAACCAATTTTTCCAATCTGGAAGGATAGGCAGGTGTTCACTGAAAGACAGCATTTCACGAAATCTACATTTGCTTATAACCACTTTTTCCGGAGAAAATAATCAGGATCCTAACTATGGTAGCTCCTTTTGGGATTATGACTACAACATTCACATCAGTTCCGAAGAAAGAAGGGAGTTGGTTCGAAGTTCGTTATTGCAGCAGGTGGATTCCTACGAGAAACGTCTCACCGACGTTTCTGTGCAGGTGGAAGTGAGGCAAACAGAGCTCAGCTCGAAAGGCACGCAACATCTGAGGTATCGGCTCGAGATTCGGGTTTTTGGGAAAATTGCTATTAGCAATGAGCCTTACCAATTCGCTACGGCATTTTTTATAGGGCCATATATGCTCGATTAAATTTTACGAGCCCTGATAAATGTAAATAATCAAGCTACGCATGCAATCATACAGCAAGGATAGTATAAAGGATCAAATGATACGAACGGCTGCCCGTGAGTGGGATATCGCAGAAAATGAAATTGATGCGAATTTTGACCCATTGGTTGGCTTGCTTATGGAAGCATGTGCTGCCGAATTAGAAAAAATAGGCCATCGTATCAACGATTCGCATCATAGGATGACGGAGAAATTGTCAGAATTTCTTGTACCGGATGCGGCGGGGTCCGCGCTTCCTTCCAGCGCAATTGCTACTGCACTTCCCAGCGGTTCAAAAGGTCAAATCAACCACCTTTCCACCTTTGTGCTCGAAAATAAAAATGCTGAAAATATTCCGAAGGGAAAAGCCGGCCCAACTGAAATATTTTTAGCTCCGGTTGGTGAGTTTACGGTTCTCGATTGCACAACACCTTATCAGTTGTGTGGCAATGCGTTTTACAAATTGACTCCGGGTAAGCGGCGCGAATTACTGCATGCGCAACCCGGACAACAATCAGATACTATTTGCCTCGCATTGCAGGTGGCCGAAGAATGTAACAATTTGGAGGGGTTGCAGATTTTTATACAAATTAGAAGCAATGTTTATCAAAGTGCATTCTATAATGCGCTGCCTCAGGCTGTTTGCGCTGTAGGAAACAATCAAATTGATTTTTCTATAGGGTATGCCAATGGTGACCAGTTTGAGGTATCGCCTACAACAGTTATTAAATCAGGCTATGGATATCTGGAAAAGATAAAGCGACAAGTTGCCAACGCGTACCAAAACCAGTTTATATCTCTGGGAAAGGTGCCGGTGGTTGCAGAAAACGATTTGCCTTCTTATTTACAATATTTGCCGGAGCCCATACAGCAGAGCCTCAAAAAGGAACGCCTCACCTACCTGCTGATCAAGCTGCCTCAATTTTTCCCGCAAGAGATTTTAGATGGCATTAATTGTCAGTTAAATGCCTTCCCGGTAATCAACATACAACTATCGCAAATACAATACAAAACCCAACCCTGGATTAATATTATCCCAATGCCGGCTAAAGGGCTTTTTTTGGACATAGAAAGCATCACGAGTAGCGCAGGCAATAATTATCATTTTCGCTATACTGCTGAACGTACGCAACCTGAAGAAGGAGAGGCAGTGCTGAGAAAAAGGGGCGTGGGTATTTTATCGGGTGCTGAGATTAAGGAAACCACGGAAAACCTGATGGAATCAATCCGCGACCAGCAGGCCTATTTTTCTGAAGTGAGAAATGAAACCATCGTTGGTCGTCTCCGCGAGATACTCATTATTCTCAATCGAACCATAAACGAAATGACGGGGAAAGGCGAAGACTTACAAGCCGCCACATACCTGATGGTGAGGCCGGTATCAGAAGGAGATATGCTAACGATCGAGTATTATTCCACGTATGGTACCGATGGCCAGGTTGGCAGGGTAAATGACGTCATTCGATCCAATAAACATACCATTACACGACCTGGAACCGAAATGCTGGTGAGCCCATTGATTGGCGCAAGAGATGATTTGAATCCGCAGGAAAAAACCTTGGTTTTTAAACGCCAGTTATTGAGCCGGGGCAGCATTGTTAGTGCAGAGGATGTCAAACTGTTGTGTGCTCAGATTTTCGGCAATCGAATGGCTGCCGTAAAGGTGGCCAGAGACACGGTTATGAGCAGCAAAAGGAATGAGGGTTTCAAACGGGCAATAGCCGTTCAAATTTCTCTTCAAAACAACCATGGCCTAAGTATGGAGGAAATTGATTTGTTGAAGAAGGAGGTTGCATTTGAACTTGCTTCGCATGCCACAATTGGTTTGCCTTTTGAAATCAGTGTAGTATAGGTACCTTAATCCGTTTTTAGGATTACATTGCTGAAAAGAATTTTGTTGTTGCTTACGCGCAATGCTTTGCCGCTGGCAGATGTAACGCCATGCAGCACTACCTCTTTCGTAATAATATAAGGGTAAACTTCCTTGTAATTACTGTCTGATGAGGAAGGATTGAAATCGGCAAATATGGCCGGACCCTGATAATTGGCGGGATGACTGCCGTCCTCAATGCGGAGGTTTTCTATTAGTATACGTTCCGGCATATAGCAGGTGTAGCCAAAATTGTGTAAACCGGTGTAACTGCCATTAATGAGCGAAGCGCTTACAGGCTTGCCGCCGGCCGGTATAAAAGTGCAATTGCGAATGATAAACTCGCCCTCCCATGTACTGCCATAGTCGCTGCGCAGATTGACCAGGCTATTACCCCGTATGGTACAGTTTTCAATAAGTAGCCTGCCGCTGCCAATGGCGTTAATGCCCATGTGGCCAAGGGTAGAGTTGCGTATGGTGGCATTGGCTACACCTTTGTGTGCATCAAAGCGCGATAGGGTGCAGCTATCGTATAGTAAATTTTTACTGTAATTGCTGGCCATAATACCCCAAAAGCGTTTGTCATCAATATCGTTGGTTTGGCTGCAGTTTACAATGGCAACATTCAATGCCCGGTTAACCGTAATATCATAGGTACCCATGGATACGGGTTTGCCGGCATTGCCAATTTTACTATAGGTTTTGTGGCCGGTAAGCAATGCGTTTTGTATGGTTATATATGCGCAGTCACTCACGGCAATAAAGCCGTTGTAAGGAGCGCCCTGCTCGCCTTCGCCTTCCACCCGATGTTCCACGCCACTCACCACCACATGCGATCGGCGGATGGTAATATTGCGGCTGTAGTAGGTGTATTCCGATGTCTCATTATTGGCGATAGTGGTAAACCTGCCACCGGTTATAAATAGCGTGTCCTCATCTACCGGCAGTGCATTTATATTGGTAATATGATCAAAGTCCCAAATGATGGGCGCATTCATATCTATTTTGCCATTTTTATCTGCCAGGAAAATATCCGTTTGCGCTGCACCGTCGTTTTGATTGAGGCCAAAGCGGATATATTGTTTTACCTGCGTGTTAGTTACTGTAATGAGGCAGGTGACGGGCAGGTTGGCTAAAATGTTTGCCTGATTGCGCTGTAGTGTTTGAATACCTTTTATGCCAAACGGTTGCAAGGTGGAACTAACTAAAAAAACCGGTGCCGATCGGTTTTGCACTTTAGTATCATCAATAATAAATGCGGCTTTGCCAAAGTTAGTATGCGTACGAATAATGGCTGTACGTTCCTTACCGCCAATGTAGTAGGTGGCCTTATTGCTGGCATTTACGCTCAGGCCATGCGCGTTGGCTACAGCATGGGTAGCGGCAATGGCATCAATGTCATCGGCTTTACCATCACCCACAGCACCCATATCGCTATAGCTTATCCATCCGCGCTGCTTGCAGGTGCGCAAATCGGCGGGCGACACATTCACTAACAATTTTCCCTTGCTGTCGGCTTGTACGTTTGTTGCTATATCGTTGTAGCTAATGGTTACACCATTGTCGGTGGTTTGTGCCGCGGCAGCAATGGTAAAAGCTAACAGGCAGTATACGAGTAGTTTGACATGCATAGCTGCACAAGATAGTTGTAATCCATGTCGCATTTTTGGGTTTGCCGCAGGTGGTTGGAAATTATTAGCCTGCGCCATTATTGCCGGATTAAATGTGGCCTTCCGGTTTTTGTAAAGCAATCCTGTTATACAAGCTGATAAGGCCAGATTGGTGATGATTGTACAACAATAACAAGGGTTAGATACTTCGCCTCTTTTTTCCTGTTCAGATAAGCGGCTTGTCATAAACGCAATACATCATTCTGCCTGCGCCGCCAATGGACTCTGCAAAGCCTCTTGAAGCCAAATTGCTTTCATTTACCGGGTAGTACATACTGCTTTTCAGGCCTAGCGATTCATGGTAGCTATACAACTTCATGGCGATTGCCTTGCTGAGGCCAATGCCCCTGTATTTATTGCTTACGCCAATTCCCAATATGCCCGCCCGGCTAAATTTTTTGGCTTGCGTCATGAGTTTTATGATGGCCAATAAGCCAACAGAACCCTTAAACGAGCGAAACAACGGCGTTAAATCGGGCAGTGCAAAACAAAATCCCGCGGGCTTGCCATCTACTTCTGCAAACAGAATATTGGGAGGTGAAACAATTGATTTCATAGGCCCGAAAA
>JAHEMO010000254.1 GCA_024643625.1 Chitinophagaceae bacterium | reverse complement strand
TGGTTGGAGGTTTTTGCCCAAAGCCGCAGCGCTGCCATGTGAAAAACTTGCTGGATTATGCAAGGCATGATCCCGATACTCCTACGAGGGGCGTACCCAATGCCTCAGCGCTGCTGCGCAGCTCTGCCATTTATTTTTTCTCCGCTTTTGCAGGCAAGCCTGCAACGCTGCGAAAAAACAAATGCCTCCACCACTTTCGCAATGAAGGCATTGTGCCCAGGACTGGATTCGAACCAGCACACCGTTGCCGGCGCTGCGACCTGAACACAGTGCGTCTACCAATTTCGCCACCTGGGCATTTTAGGTCTGTTTATCAGATCGGGCTGCAAATATATAAGGCTCTCCTACTAAACATATTGAAAAAGTTTAGCTAGACCGCTACATTAAAATCACGCAGCGCATCATTAAGGCTTGTCTTTAAATCGGTACTCGGTTTCCGCTGACCAATGATTAACGCACAACCCACTCCATACTCGCCGGCAGGAAATTTTTTGGTATAGGAGCCCGGGATAACCACGCTACGCGCCGGCACCCTACCCTTGTATTCAATGGGTTCGTTGCCACTCACATCAATTATTTTGGTGCTTTGGGTAATCACAACATTTGCTCCTAAAACGGCTTCCTTTTCCACTATTACGCCCTCAACTACAATCGAGCGGCTACCGAGGAAACATCCATCTTCAATTATAACGGGACTAGCCTGCAGCGGCTCGAGAACACCGCCTATACCAACTCCTCCGCTCAGGTGAACATGCTTGCCAATTTGTGCGCAACTGCCCACCGTAGCCCAGGTATCCACCATGGTTCCTTCATCCACGTAAGCACCGATATTTACGTAAGAAGGCATCATCACTACATTGCGTGCCAGAAATGCGCCATAGCGGGCAATAGCATGCGGTACAGCACGGACGCCAAGGGAGGCATAATCGCTTTTGAGTTTCATTTTGTCATAAAACTCAAAAGGTGGCAGGGTAAAAGTTTCCATTTTGCGAATGCCGAAATACATCAAAATGGCTTGCTTGGCCCACTCATTTACCACCCAACCCGAAGGTCCGGGCGCGGCTACCCGCAGGCGACCCTTATCAATTTCTTCAATAGCCGCTTCTACGGCTGCACTGTACATATCTTGCTGAAGCAATGTTCTGTCGGCCCAGGCCGCGCTGATCTTTTCCTGTAGTTCCATGTAAAAAGTTTTGCCCGATTAGGGACGGCAAAAATGCAGTTTATCAGGCATTTGCTCCGTGTCGCTTTAGTATTTCTTCTTTTTCCAGCAATCGCTGCAACAGCGTAAACTGATTGCCCGCCCTTACCAGGTTGTGATTTTCGTATCGGGCGCCGTAATAGGTATCGCCTGCGAGATAATCACCTAAAAACCGAATGGCCTGCATATAAACCATAAAAGTGGCGGCATAAAACCAAAGTCCTCTTTCAAGTGCAATCAGTTGATTGCCCATACTCCCTGTATAGCCCGCCACTATAGCGGCAAAAATATCTTCCCGCACTTCAATCTTACCAAAATCCTGTTCTTCCTCGCTTACCGGAGAAAGGTAGGTTCGCATCATATCACCCACATCGCTGATGAAGAGACCCGGCATTACAGTATCAAGATCAATTACACCCATTTGTTGCCCTCCTGCATTAAACAGCACATTGCTAATTTTAGTATCGTGGTGCATTACCCTTGTAGGGAGCAATCCCGCTGACGACAATTTATAGTAGGTGTCTACAATGTCAGCATTAGCTTCTGCATTTGCGATCCAATCAGCAGCAACTTTTTTTCGAATAGCGATGGCATTCGTTATGCATCCGGTAAGCTGCCGGTATCGCCAACTGAGATTGTGAAACCCGGGGATAGTTTCATGCAGTTGCGTTGCATCAAACTGACTAAGTGCCGATGTAAATCCGGCAAAAGCATTTGCAGCTTCATAGGCTTGTTCTGGCTTCGCCACCACATCTATGGTATGCGAACCTGCAGCAAATGGCATCAGGCGATAGTGACCATCTGCAACGCTAACGAGTGTGAGCCCGGCCGTATTGGGTATTGGTAAATGTAACTTGTAGGCAGGATTATTTTTGGCCAACCAATTTCCAATCATTGAGAGGTTTTGGTCTAACGCCTTCGGATCAGTAAACACATTGGAATTTACCCGCTGCAATACATAGGAAGACAATTTATACTGCACCAACCATGTACGGTTAATAAGGCCGTTGCCCAAAGGAGTAATAGTATAGTCACCTTCAGCAAAGTCATAGCCGGCAAGCACCTCGCTTAACCATCCTGCGTACAAATCATCTGTCATCTGCCTTAACTTTTTTCATCAGGAGGCCATATTAATTTTTTGCCGAAGCAGAAAACTTAGGATCAACAAATTCCCAATCCCGCACAGTGGCACATTGATGCTCCTTTTTGACTATCTCATTAAATTGCTTTACAAGCTCCGGATGTTTCGCTGCAAGGTCGTTCGTTTCGTTTCTATCCTTTTCCAAATCAAAAATCATCCATGGATTCGAAGGTTTTTTTGCAACATCCAACTTCACGCCCTTCCACTTGCCCATTCGGATGGCCAACTGCCCTCCTTTTTCGGGATATTCAAAATACAAGTATGTATGTTGCTGTTGCGCCGCTTTGCCCAGCAGAGTTGGCAGAAAAGATATGCCATCTGTGTTGCCGGCATCTTGCCTTGTCAGTTCGGCCAGCGTAGCCATTACATCGTACTGAATACTGATATGGTTTGACGAACTGCCTGCGGCGATTTTCCCCGGCCACCTCACCAAAAAAGGCTCACGGATGCCGCCTTCAAACAAATCCATCTTAAGCCCGCGCAGCCCATCTACACTATTAAAATATTTCGCGTTTACGCCACCATTAAATGTCGTTCCATTATCGCTGCTAAACATGATGATGGTATTATCATCTATACCCAATCGCTTTATTTCCTGCATTATAATGCCTACCTGATCGTCGAGAAAACTAATCATGCCAGCATAAGTGCTGTATGGATATTTAGTTGAAGCATATCCTTGCTGACCATAATACGCACGCTCCTCAAATGTTCCTTTGTACTTTGCTATATAAGGCTCTGGCACCTGCAAGGAAACATGTGGTATGGTGTACGGCAAGTAAAGAAAAAATGGATTGCCTGTATTTTTTTGTATAAACGAAAGCGCCTTATCCGTCATATGGGTGGGTGCATAATCCTCACCTTTGAAATAGTCAAAATCACTAGCCGAAGCCATTGCGCTATCAAGTCGTTTATGCACATTAATGAAGCTGTTTTTAAGCGGATATAACTGATCATTTTCCCAAAGGTGTGTAGGGTAAAAATTATGCGCCTGCTTTTGGTCGAGATAGCCAAAATAATAATCGAATCCTTGCCGGTTGGGCGAACCGGATGTATTAGGCATACCCAATCCCCATTTGCCCATCATGCCGGTAGCATAACCAGCCTGCTTTAGCATTTTTGGCAAAGTATACATACCCTCTGGCAAGGGCATCTGACCACCCTCCAGGCTATCAGCAAAACCGCCCATTTCGTAATTGCCGCGGATAAAAGAATGCCCGGCATGCTTACCCGTCATAAGCATGCAGCGTGCAGGCGCGCACACAGGAGCACTGGTATAATGTTGCGTAAAGCGCATACCCTCCGCAGCCATTTGGTCAAGATGCGGGGTTTTAATTTTTTGCTGGCCATAAGCCCCAATTTCTGCATAGCCAAGATCATCGGCATAGATGTAGATGATATTAGGTAAAGCACTATTCCTTGTTTGGGCATTAATATTTTGGCTGCATAGCAAGACTGAAAATAATAACCATGACATACATAATGCATCGATTTTGCATCTAACCATATCAATACTATCCATACTAATGATTTGATTTATCGTCTGACAAAATATGCATTAACCCTTGCTCAGGATGCTTACCCTCCACTTGAGCATAAAAGCGGTAAATGGTTTCAAAGTCTGCGTCCTCATCGCCGGTAGGATAAAATGGTTCGCTAAAAATTACCCTGCGGTTGGCAAAATCAAGTGCCGACATCGTAATGGGAATATTGGCCAAACGGGCAATATGAT
Source organism: Chitinophagaceae bacterium (assembly GCA_024643625.1). Taxonomy (GTDB): domain Bacteria; phylum Bacteroidota; class Bacteroidia; order Chitinophagales; family Chitinophagaceae; genus Phnomibacter. Next base: position 656 of record JAHEMO010000254.1, on the reverse strand, counting down.
AAAAACCCGACTTTAGCTTTTCAACGCGCTTCCGGGTGCCTTCGGGGGCAATGGCAATTACTAATTTCTCTGATTGCCGGAAAGTGTACACTACGGCATCAACAAGGTTATGACTCCCGGTCCGATCTACAGGTGTACCGCCCAGCCACCTGAAAATGAAACCAAAAGGTGGTTTAAAGAGCTCTGCTTTCCCCATAAAACGTACGTAATCCATGCCCTTCACGCTGCGTACAGCAAGGCCGATAATAAAATCCAGCCAGGAAGTATGTGGTGCCACAATAATGATCATTTTGGGAATATCCCGCCGGATATCACCTTCAATTACCCAGCCATTCCGGCGTAAATACCAGGACCAAAACCATTTCATGCGCGGCAATATTGTTACAATCGGTTCAATATCAGCAACAAATCACGGAAACTAAGCGGAATGTTTTCAAATTCCTAATGTTTGCCTGCAACAGCCAGAATACCCGCAAAAACAATTGGCATGCACTGCACAAACCCCTACTTTTGCAGCCCTAATTTTAGGAAGTGCTATGACCGGGAAGCGGAGATTTGATATTGCTTTTGTAGGCTTAAAGCCCGGTGAACATGAGTTCCTCTACGAATTAGACAATGAGTTCTTTGCCGGTTATGAGGGGATTGACTTTAACGAA
>JAHEMO010000253.1 GCA_024643625.1 Chitinophagaceae bacterium | reverse complement strand
ATTTAAATCGTGCCGCAGCGTTCCGGTCCCTACCTGTCCAAGCCTGTATTGCTTCGACAAATCTTTTACACTAATAATTACTTTACTCAATGCAAATCTATTTTACCTGTGAATGATGTGAGGTGTGCAGCCCTATGTATAAACTGTTTGTAAACCGCAACTAAAGCGCAAGGACAAAGTCGGCGCTTTCCCCGTGCGTGAACACACTAGCGCGGTAGTTCGTTTGCACCAACTTCTATATAGTCGGCGAGTTCAAAATATTCTTTGGTTTTATTCCAATCGCCATACATCTCAGCATCCGCCCAGCGTATGAGATGCAGTGTTTCCGGCAGTTCGAGCTTTGGATAATATACCGGCTGTGCACTGCCGCGCCGCGATTCGAGATATTGCTTTCTTGTCTCCACTTCCTTACCAAAACTGTGCATTTGGATCAGCTGACGGCTAAAGAATACAATACCATACAATATGAATGCAGTTATTGGAATTACTTGCAATAACCGCTTATGAAGAAACCCGCTACACCAGGCACCCACATAACAAGCGGCAATAGCTAAGAAAATAATGGCGAAGAAATACACTCGAATGCGAGCTAGTGCAGGCGCAATGATAAACGGCAACAAACTAATAGCTGCCAGCAAAACAAATATGAATGCCCGGGTAAAATACCATTTGGCTTCGCGCTTCGGTGCTTCGCTTTGCAAAGCAGGTATCAGCAGGCCAAAACTCAATCCTCCCAATATGGCAATTTTAGAATAGCTGAAGCATTTAAGATACATCATAACCACAGCTTTGGCATGTGCCGCTGCGGAAAAAGCGCCATCCGGTTGCTCCCGGTGTAAGCGCTGAAAATTTCCCGGCGCCAGATTGGTAATGAGCATGGCAAGGAAAACCGGCAACAACACCACAAATGCAAAACCCCAATCAATACGCCGTGTTTTCACCAATTTCCATAGCAGATACATGCCAAAAACTATTATCGCAGGTAGCATGATGTTCTGCGAATTCAGACTCATCAGAAAAATGCCAAGGGCAGTAACAATTTTACCGCTTATGCTAATGGCTCCCGCAGAAGCGATGTAATATCTTACCAAAATAAAAAGTATCACTGCCTGGCAAAGTGCCAACAAGTAGTAACCCCCGGTAAGCCAGTACAGCACATCTTTATATAATGGCCATAGCGCAATGCTAATTACAGCAGCAAACAATAATCCCCCGGGCATCCACGAGCCATGGCTTGCACTTATGTCGCGACGCCATGCATTGTATATAAAAAAGCAGGATGCATACAAGAGTATGGTATAGAAAAATACTGCCGGAGGTGCATCGGAATATTTCACTAAAAACATTTGTACAAAACCCGCCGGAGATAAATGTCGGCCGTCCTGAACAAAATAGAGATCCCAGCAATACCGTATTGGATTGACACCCACCAGAACGATTTTATTGAGATAATCATCCCCATACTCCCAACACAGCAAGGCACCCGTGGCCACAAGCAGCAACACTACAGTAGCCGGTATGCTTAACCATACCAATGCAGTCCGGCTTCCTGTGTTCATTGTTCTGTTTTTATCCATAAAAAGCTAGGCGTAGCCAAGATGTTTGCGTACTGCGGAAACTACCTTTTCAATATCCGCCTGCGGCATAGGCACAAACAGCGGAAGTATAATACTGTTATCGGCCGCATGCTCCGATACCGGAAGGTTTACCGTATCAAATCCAAGATCCACATAGGCCGTTTCCCGATGCGATGTCATGATACCACGACGACTGTTGATACCATCATCAAGCAAATGCTGCATCAACTCGTTTCTGGTTAATGGTGCATTGGGTAACAGGTAAATACTATACGATTGATAGTTGCTGAAATAGCCATCGGCTTCTTTCGGCAATCTTATGCAATCAATATCCGCAAAGGCTTCGTGGTAGTAGTTTGCAATTTTTCGGCGTTCGCTTACAATGTCGTCAAGCCTTGCCAATTGTTGTATGCCCACAGCCGCCTGTATATCCGTCATGCGGTAATTATACCCTACTGCAATATGGTCTTCAAAAATCAATTTACCCGATTCGTGGCGTACCCTGTCGTTTACCGACATACCATGTTGCCGCAACAACTTCAGCCTTTCGTAGAATTCTACTTTTGAAGTTGTAATCATGCCACCATCGCCGGTGGTAATTACTTTGCGGGGATGAAATGAGAAGCAAACCAAATCGCTGTGGCTGCCGATCTTCCTGCCCTTGTAGGATGATCCCGCAGCACAGGCCGCGTCTTCAATCAAAATCAAATTATGCTGTTTGCAAAAAGTGCTAAATGCATCAATATCTGCAGGCATGCCAATTTGATGCACCAGTAATACTGCCTTGGTTTTTGGCGTAATTCTTTTGGCTACATCTGCAACATCAAGATTATAGGTAACGGGGTTTACTTCTGCAAAGACCGGCGTAGCCCCAACATATAAAATTGAATTAGCAGTAGCGATATAACTCATCGACGGGCAAATAACTTCATCGCCGGCGCCTATCCCTGCCACAATCATAGACAAATGCAGCGCCGTAGTACAATTACTTACTGCAACTGCGTAAGGCGCCCCACAATAGGCCGCAAACTTTTCTTCAAACTCCTGTACCCTTGGACCTTGCGTAACCCAGCCGGTAAGAATGGTATTGTAGGCAGCCTCTGCCTCTTCTACTCCCAACATGGGCTTTGCTATCGGAATGCTACTCATTGTGCTGTTTTAGCTTTTTGTAATTCGAAATACCAGGAGGACAATTTAATAAGGCCATCTTCTAAACTCACAGAGGGTGTGAAACCCAACATGCGCTCAGCTTTTGTAATATCTGCCAGCCGGCGCGAAACAGGGTTCACACTATTGGCAGGCCTGAAGGCCGGTTGCAACGAAGAATTGTTTACAGACAATAATGCCTCCAGCAATTCTTTCAAACTCGTTTCGCGATTGCAGCCAACATTAAAAGCTTCGTCGGTGGCATCGGCTTCCATTGCCGCAATATTGGCACGGGCTACATCTTCCACATAAACAAAATCCATAGAATCGGAACCATCGCCATAGATGAGCGGCTCGCCGCCGTTTCTTACGCAATCAAGCCACTTAATCATTACTTCAGTATACTTTCCATCAGTATCCATGCGGGGGCCATACACATTAAAATAGCGCAGGGCTACATAATCGAGGCCATACATGAATTTGAAACTGCGAAACAATTGTTCGCCCCACATTTTAGCAGCACCGTAAAAGGTTTGGTTATTGTAGGGATTATCGGTTTCGGGGGTAGGAAAATGCTGCGCTAACCCGTAAACCGAAGCACTTGAACTATAAATTACTTTTTTGATTTTGTGCTTAACACAAAGTTGAGCCAGCTGAAAAGTTGCCCCCATCATTACATCAAACCCTTCCTGCGGATCAGCGGCACATGCATTAATGCGCAAAGCCGCCATATGAAAAACATAGTCGCAGCCCTTCACGCAATCCTCCAGCAAAGCAAGATCGCGTATGTCACCCAAACGAAACTCAACAACCGGATTGTCAATGAACGACCGCATATTCTCTTTGCTACCCCTCATAAAATTATCAATAATGATAATCTTCTCAGGGCTCTGTTTCAGGAGTTGCTCCACCACATAAGAGCCAATAAATCCGGCGCCCCCGGTTATTAAAATTCTGCTTCCCGTTATTTTACTTTGCATATTCAACATTCATTTTTATAAGTAAGAAAGATTTCAGATGATGTTATTATTCAACAAACAATAAAGTGATATCTAACATCATGGCATAGCAGCACTATTGCCCTATAAATCAATAACTTCATCGACTATAAAGACCGGACGCTTGCGGCTGGCGTCTAAAGTTCTCCATAAATATTCTGCAATAATGCCAAGCGAAATATTGGTAATACCAAATCCTACCAACAGTATTGACATTAACATGGGCCAGCCACTAGCCAAATCATCATAAATAAGCTTACGCAGAATAATGAAGCTGGTCCAACCTATGCCGGCTATAAAAAAGAAAATACCTAAAACTGAAACTAATCTGATTGGAGCATAGGAGAATGCCACAAACGAATCAATGAACAACTTAATCTTTCTTGAAAACGTCCACTTGGACTTTCCAATCTTCCGTTCTTGCTTGGCGTAATAAACATTTTGCGTTTTGTAACCCAAAGTGAGTATCTGCAATTGAATGGATGAGTTCTCCTCAATGTTGGCGTCAAGATTAATTTTTACCTTGCGATTGAAAAATACGATATCAAAACCCTTGCCGGGAAATTTTGCATTTACAAATTTCTTCATCAGGTAGGCGTAGGATTCCGAAAATATCTTCTCTACAAATGAATTATTTGTTTCCTGCCGAAAAGCATAGACAATATCAGCCTCAGTCGCCTCGGCCAAAGCATAGCAGTCATCTATTAAACTAAGCGGGTCTTGCAGATCGGCCGGCAAAAACATCATGTAATCTCCATTAGCATGCTTTATGCCCGCACGAACGGCCACTTGCGCGCCAAAATTCTTCGATAGCTTCACGAGCTTCGTCTCAAAGTTGCCAAACTGCCTTGCCGACAGTAACTCAATAGAATTGTCCGTTGAACCATCATCAACGAGCACCACCTGAACATCATAAGGCTTGTCAACAAAAAATTTGTTGAGTGTTCCAACAAGGTAGTCAACATTGTCGGCTTCATTTAAAAATGGAATGATTAAGCTAATTCGTACACTCATACTAC
>JAHEMO010000042.1:2732-18209 GCA_024643625.1 Chitinophagaceae bacterium | reverse complement strand
CCGATTCCGGCACCGATAGCAGCTAAACCCGCACCAATTGCTCCACCCATGTGGCTTGTGCTTACGTCCAGCAAAATGTTCATCAGTTGCATAATAGATGATATTTAAAATGAAAAAATCCCGTGATTAATGATGCGCTTCCTCGCCATGATGATCGCCATGCTCAAACGCCTGACCAATAAACACTGCGGTAAGATTTGCAAATATGAATGCCTGAATAAAGGCAACTAATACTTCAATAGCATAAATGAATAATGCCAATGCAATAAAGATGGGACTGGTGCCCAGCCCAAGCACTTTACTCATGGCTCCAAATATGAAAATGAGAATAATAAAACTTAATATGATTACGTGACCCGCCACCATATTGGCAAACAAACGAATCATAAGGGCAAATGGCTTGGTGATGATACCCATAAGTTCCACCGGTAGCATCATAAGCTTAACGGGAATGGGCACACCGGGAAACCAAAACACATGACCCCAAAACTGCTTGTTGGTACTAAAGAGAATAACTACCAGCGAAATAACAGCCAGTACACCGGTGAGTGCAATATTGCCGGTGACGTTGGCCGCGCCTGGAATAAGACCAAACAGGTTATTGATGAGAATAAAAAAGAATATGGTAAGCAAAAGCGGCAAATACCTTTCGTAACGATGGCCCAGGTTTGGTTTGGCCACTTCATCGCGTACAAAAGTTATTACTGGCTCCACCGCATTTTGAAAACCGGAAGGTGCTTTGCCGGCACCGTTCTTCTTATACTTTTTTGCAATATTGGTCATGATGAGTAAGAGCAGGATGCTGGCAAGAAGCATTTGCACTACGTTCTTGGTCATGCTCAAATCGTACACTTGCGTACTGGCATCAGGATGGCCACTTGCATCAACTGGAATTATTTGCTGATTCTTCAACCCTTCAGTACTTACACCAGCGGCTTGCAAACCTTCTATATAATGATCATCTACTAATTGGTAGCCTTCCACTACTTCGTGCCCATGATGAAATTTAGCACTGGAAAAAACCTTCAAACCTTTTTGCGGAGAATAAAGAATAACAGGGAGAGGGATGCTGTAATGATGTTCCCCAATGGTAAAGAAGTGAAAATCGTGTGCATCGGTAACGTGCTCAATGATAATTTTTCCCGGATCAAGGGTTTCTTCCTTATGAGTGGCAGGTGCTTGCCCATCCGTATGTTCCTCGTGCTGAGCAATGGCAAAACCAATTGAAAAGAGGCTGAAAACCACTGTCAGAAAAACATGCATATATCTGTTGATCATACCCGTTCGCAATTTGGCGGCAAATGTACGTGGTGAGCCATAAAACTCAGGAGTTGCCAATAAAATAATCGCTAAAGCTCATGATGAAACTATCCATTGACCATGTATAGCCATTGCAAAAAGGTAGAATCCGGAGTTATAAGGGGTTGACACATAAAAAAAGCCGGACAATGTCCGGCTTTTCCATATCAGTCTTTTGTGCTTAGTTGAGTATTTCAGCCAACTTTTTATCTAAAGCTTCGCCACGCAAATCGCGGGCAATGATTTTCCCTTCCTTATCCAGCAAGAAACTGGCAGGGATAGCGCGTATGCCGTACAACTGTACAGCATCGTTGCCCCAACCCTTCATATCACCTACCTGATGCCAGGCAAGTTTGTCATCGACAATGGCTTTTTTCCAGGCCTCGGATGATTCGTCCAGAGAAACACCCAAAATTTCAAAGCCTTTCTCTTTGTACTTATTATAGGCCGCTACCACATTAGGATTTTCGGCGCGGCAAGGGGCACACCAGCTTGCCCAAAAATCAACTAGTACCACTTTGCCTCTCAGCGAGCTGAGTTGCAAATTGTTACCATCAGCATCGGGCTGCGCAAAATCGGGAGCCAGAGCGCCAACAGATGTAACTGCGGCAGCTTTAAGCGCTTCACCCAATTGTTTGCCATAGTAACTGGCCTGCACCGCGGGTGTAAATTTCTCATACACCACTTTCAAATCTTCCATTTTAGCGGGGTCATTCATAAAGTTGGCAGCAATAAAAGCTGAAACCGGATTGCCGGGATTCTTTCCCGCCAGTTCTTTGGCAAAGACCATCAACTTCTCATTACCCTCTACAAAACGAGCTTCAATACCTTTAATAACTGTGGTATCGCCGGAAGATTGAGCCATCATAAACTCTTGCTGAAGACCTTGCTGCATTTCCTGCACTTCCTTCATCTTCACGTCCAGTTCTGCAAAAATTTCCTGGTTGCGACCACCTTTTACGGCAGCTTTCTGCAGCGAATCGGCATGGCCGGTAATCGTCACTTTACCCGGATCTGCATAGAAAAACAGGGGTTGCCCTGCCCTTCCGCTTACGCGCATCACATAGGGAGAAGCCTCTTTTACATCTACTTCATAGGAAAATTTACCCCCTTTTATTTCTACAGAATCCATGGCAACTGAATCAGAAGCCAATGTGGCCAACTCCAGCATACCATCTTCAATACCATCAATTTTACCGCTAATGGTTACGGATCCGCTGCTGAGTTTATCGGGGCTGTCTTTTGCGCCGCAGGCAACAAGTGCTGCCGTTGCAATGCCTGCCATGGCAAGCAATAATGTCTTTTTCATGCTCAATACTTGTTTCTATCGCAACCCTTCGGGCTGCTAAATTTTAATTTGCGGCAAAGATGTCAGATTATGACACTTAAAATGCGTCATGTATTATTATTATCGTTTCACAAACAAAAAGGGTGGAAAATCCACCCCCTTGCTATTCATTATATGTGCGACTTATTAGCCTAAAAGCATGTTTTGCAGCGTATTGGCCGAAGCATACATAGTTCTTGCTTTTGCCAGAATTGCCTCTGCATCATATGCACATTCCCGGTACAATTCGTTTGGCGTGCCATGTTCCACAATTCTATCGGGAATACCCATTATAGTTACATCGGCCTTATAGCCATGGGCAGCCATAAACTCAAGAACAGCGCTACCAAATCCTCCAACTACTGTGCCGTCCTCTACGGTAATTATTTTATTGTAACGGGTAAATACATCATGCAGCATTTCCTCATCGAGTGGCTTTACAAAGCGCATATCGTAGTGCCCGGGATTATGCCCTTCTGCATTCAACGCAGCTACCGCTTTTTTTACAAAATTACCGGGATGGCCAAAGCTCAGGAATGCCATTTCCTCACCTTCGCGAATTACGCGGCCCTTGCCAATTTCAATTGCTTCGAAAGGAGTGCGCCATTCAGGCATCACGCCGGTGCCCCTTGGATAGCGGATTACAAAAGGAAACTCGGTTTCGTCTAACTGCGAGGTAAACATGAGGTTTCGTAACTCCTGTTCATTCATGGGAGCGCTGATAATCATATTGGGTATACAGCGGAAATAAGCGATATCGTATGCGCCATGGTGCGTGGGCCCGTCCTCTCCTACCAATCCGGCACGGTCGAGGCAAAGTACTACCGGCAATTTTTGGATGGCCACATCGTGTACCACCTGATCGAATGCCCGCTGCATAAAGCTGCTATAGATGTTACAGAAGACCCGCATGCCCTGTGTGGCTAATCCGGCACTTACGGTAACGGCGTGCTGTTCGCAAATGCCTACATCTATGGCGCGGTCAGGCATTTTTTCCATCATATACTTCAGGCTGCTACCACTTGGCATGGCAGGCGTAACGCCCCATACTTTTTCGTTTTGCTCAGCCAGTTCAATAATAGTATGCCCAAAAACATCCTGATACTTAGGTGCCTGTGGTCCTGATGCTTTTGACTTCACAATCTCACCGGTTACCTTATCAAACAGTCCGGGCGCATGCCATTTGGTTTGATCCTTTTCGGCCAATGCGTATCCTTTGCCTTTTACGGTAACAATATGCAGAATTTTTGGCCCGGGGATTTGTTTGAGATCCTTTAGCGTATCCACGAGTTTGGCAATGTTATGCCCATCAATAGGACCAAAATAGCGCAGCTTGAGCGCTTCAAACAGATTAGCGCTGCTGCTTACCATACCCTTTAGAGATTCGGCTACCTTATGGGCCATGCCACGCGTAAAGCTTTTGCCTACCGGCAATTTTCCCAATGCTTTCCACACATCGTCTTTCAGCTTATTGTAAGTTGGGCTAATGGTAATATCGGTAAGATATTCTTTAAGTGCACCAACATTGGGATCGATGCTCATGCAGTTATCGTTGAGAATGATCAGCATGTCCGCATCGCTAACGCCTGCATGGTTCATGGCTTCAAAAGCCATACCGGCCGTCATGGCACCATCGCCGATAACGGCCACTGTTTTGCGGTCTTCTTTTTTGTATTTGGCTGCAAGCGCCATGCCCAACGCAGCAGAAATAGAAGTGCTGCTATGGCCTACCCCAAAAGTATCATACTCGCTTTCGCTGCGTTTAGGGAACCCGCTCAGGCCTCCATACTTGCGGTTGGTATGAAAATTATCTCTTCGGCCGGTGAGTATTTTGTGCCCGTAGGCCTGATGGCCTACATCCCATACCAGTTGGTCGAATGGAGTGTTATACACGTAGTGTAAAGCCACCGAAAGTTCAACCACACCAAGACTGGCTGCAAAATGCCCGCCGTGCACGCTAACTACATCAATTATATACTGGCGCAATTCATCGCAAACCTGGTGCAATTGCTCCGGGGATAGCTTTTTCAAATCGTCCGGCGATTCAATAGCGGCAAGCAGCGGACCCGGTAAGGCGTTAATCATATCACTCATATTCGTAATTAGCGAAGGTAAACGATGGTGCAAGTATAGCACCGTTTACAACTATTTCTTAGGGCTTTTGTTCGCCATTTTGCCCATAAATCTTAAACAAATGTGCAAAACCCAATACAACTTGCTGAGGTTCAAGGCAAACAATGCTTTTCCACAGGCTGATGTGGCCGTGGTTAAACCATTTAACAAAGTAAATCCAGGACCTATATCTTTAACCGATGCGGCGTTTCCTCATATTGATGCTTTTTATAGTACTTGTGCTGCAGGGCATAGCCGGGTTGCCGCCTGATAAGGACCCTAAACTGAGAAAAAGTACCACGCTTGCCAGGTCCGTAGCCCTATCAATGATCGATGACCTGCAGGGCCTTAATGCAAGTGAGTATTGGCCTGCTATAGACCCTGAATTATTTGTCCGGAATTTGCGATTAAATGTGACTACCCCCGACTCCATTCATCAGGGAAACCGAACCAATTTTTGCGGCTATGCAGTGGTTACGTATTTGTATGCTCAAATGGATCCTGTAGGCTATGTTACTGATATGCTTGAGCTGTACAAACGAGGTGAATTGCACTTAAAAAACCAAAAGGTAGCGGTGCCACCTCCAGCAATAAGGCGCGCTGCGGGCACCTTACAAAACAAAGGCGTGTTGGTATCACGACCGGCCGATCAAATGTGGTTTCTTACCCTTGCTGCTCATTTTCGGGGGTTTATCAATGTGTTTAACCGATGGTTTGATAAGGGTGATGAAAACCGGCTGTGGGCTGCCATGGAGCAAGGCAAACTAAACAGGCTTTTACAGTCCATTTTTTACGGCGACTTAAGATCCAAGGGCAAGGGAATTATCATCAATAGTAATTCCAATATGGCGGGCAGCATTATGCAATATCTAAATACCAGCTCTGGTACGGTAATATTATATGCAGATGAAACATTCAGGACAAAAGGGGAAAAAAAGCATTGGGTACCGCACCATTACCTGGTAATTGAGGACTTAAAACTGAGGGGGGATAAATATCAGATTACCTACTGGGATTATGGAGCCGTAAAGCAACTGGCCCTAAAGAAAAAAATCTTTGAAAGAGCAGCACGGGGCTACACTACTCTCGACCTTAATCCAATGGCATACAATCAAACCGATCCTGCTCAATCCATAGGTCCGGCAAGGTAGCCACCTTTACGCAGGGCCATGTTTTTGCATTCAGGTTAATTCAGCGCAAGTCCAGCCTTTACCAAAGTATTAAATAAAAAAGAGCCGGCATACATGTGATGCCGGCTCTCAGATTTTAATATCCTGCGGAATTATTCTTCCTCATCAAAGTTCATCACTTCACGGGTGGTGCTCAGCACTTCGTACTCTTCTTTGCTGCCCACAATAATATCCATGAAGTCGCGAAGGCCGGTACCGGCAGGGATATGGTGACCTGTGATCACATTTTCCTTGAGTCCCAGCATGTCGTCGCGCTTGCCATGAATAGCAGCAGTGCTCAACACTTTGGTAGTTTCCTGGAACGACGCGGCAGATATCCAGCTTGGCACACCCAGCGATGCTTTGGTGATACCGAGCAACTTGGGCTGTGCAGTAGAAGGTTCAGCGTCGCGTACTTCCACCAACTCGAGGTCGCCGCGGCGCATCAGGCTGTTTTCTTCGCGAAGCTCACGTACACTGATAATCTGGCCGGGACGGAACTTGCTGCTGCCACCGGGATTCACTACTACTTTCTTATCAAAAATGCGGTCGTTTTCTTCAATAAAGTCTACCCTGTCTACTAAATCTTCTTCAAGGAAGCGGGTATCACCGGCATCAATGATTTCCAATTTCTTCATCATCTGCCTTACGATTACCTCGATGTGCTTATCGTTGATGCGCACACCCTGTAAGCGATATACTTCCTGAATTTCATTCACCACATATTCCTGTACAGCAAATGGTCCTTTAATTGACAAAATATCGGAAGGAGCAATTGAGCCATCGCTCAAAGGCGCACCGGCTTTTACAAAGTCGCCATCCTGCACCAAAATCTGGCGTGACAACGGCACAAGGTATTTTTTTGTTACGCTTTCTTTGCCTTCAACAACTATCTCGCGATTACCACGCTTAATACCACCAAAGTTTACTACACCATCAATGGCGCTTACAATAGCAGGGTTGCTTGGATTACGTGCTTCAAATAGTTCGGTTACACGCGGCAGACCACCGGTAATATCTCTCAGTTTGCCCAATACGCGAGGTATTTTAGCAAGTACCTGTCCGCTTTTTACCTGATCACCGGCTTCTACCACAATGTGAGAGCCAACGGGGAGGTTGTACGTTTTTACATCCTTCCCTTCTACAAATAAGGATGGAATTTTGGTTTTGTCTTTGGTATCAATAACCACTTTTTCGCGGTGACCGGTTTGGTCATCCACTTCATCGCGGTAAGTAATACCATCAATAATACCATCGAAGCCAATAAGGCCGTTTTGCTCGGCTATAATTACGTTATTGAAAGGATCCCATGTACAAATCAGGTCGCCCTTCTTAATTTTCTGCTTGTCCTTTACCCGAAGGATAGATCCATAAGGAATGTTATGGGTATTCAACAGGCGTTCGCCGGTTTCGTCCATCACCCTTATTTCACCGGTACGGCCAATAACAACTACTGCATCTTCGCCTTCTGCATTGGTTCCTTTTACGGTACGAATACCATCAAACAACACAACGCCGTCAAACTTCGCATTCAGAGTGTTTTCAACCGATGCACTGCCTGCTACACCACCTACGTGGAAGGTACGGAGTGTAAGCTGTGTACCGGGTTCACCGATACTTTGTGCAGCTATGATTCCAACAGCATCACCGCGCTGAGCGGTGGCACCTGTTGCCAGGTTCTTACCGTAGCAGTTAACGCAAACACCTCTGCGGCTTTCGCAGGTTAGCACGCTTCTTATTTCTACCGTTTCAATGCCTGACTCCTCAATGAGTTCTGCTAGTTCCGCGGTTATTTCGTTACCGGCGGCCAGAATCAGCTCATCGGTAAGGGGATGATATACATTGTGCAAAGAAGTCCGGCCTTCAATACGATCTGATAGCGGTTCTATAATGTCTTCGTTATCTTTTAGTGCACTGGTAGCAATTCCGCGCAGCGTACCACAATCTTCATCGGCAATTACCACATCCTGCGCCACGTCTACCAACCTACGGGTAAGGTAGCCCGCATCGGCAGTTTTCAGGGCCGTATCGGCCAGACCTTTACGTGCACCGTGGGTACTGATAAAGTAATCCAATACGTTCAAGCCATTTTTGAAGTTTGACAGAATTGGGTTTTCAATGATTTCACTGCCGCTGCTGCCACTTTTACGCGGCTTAGCCATCAAGCCGCGAATACCGGCCAACTGCTTTACCTGCTGCTTGCTACCGCGGGCACCGCTGTCAAGCATCATGTACACAGAGTTGAAGCCCTGCTTATCTGCTGCCATTTCGCGGATCAATGTTTCTGTAATACGTGTATCCACACGGCTCCAGATATCAATGATTTGGTTATAGCGTTCGTTGTTGGTAATGAGGCCCATGTTATAGTTTTCCCACACCTCTTCTACTTCCACTTTGGCATTTTCAACCATTTCCTCCTTTACATCGGGTACCTTCAAATCGTTGATGCTGAAGGACAGGCCGCCACGGAATGCCATGGTAAACCCTAGGGTTTTGATATCATCCAAAAACTTGGCTGTCTTGGGCACATCGGTAATATTAATGATGTCACCGATGATTTCACGAAGGCTCTTTTTAGTGAGCAACGCATCAATAAAACCAACTTCTGCAGGTACAAACTGGTTAAAGATTACGCGACCTACAGTTGTTTCGATAAGCTTATATTCCAGAACACCGGCCTTGCTGCGCACATTGGTACGCACTTTAATAAAGGCATGCAGATCTACCTGCTTTTCGTTGTAGGCAATCAGCACTTCTTCGGTACTGTAGAACTTGCGGCCCTCGCCGTTCACATGCTCATCGGCAGTTTTCCGGCGGCCTTTGGAAATATAATACAGGCCCAATACCATGTCCTGCGAAGGAAGGGTGATAGGGGTACCGTTTTGCGGGTTCAGGATATTGTGAGAGCTCAGCATCAAAAGCTGTGCTTCCAAAATTGCTGCGCTGCTTAAAGGCACGTGTACAGCCATTTGGTCACCATCAAAGTCGGCGTTAAAAGCCGAACATACCAAGGGGTGCAACTGTATGGCCTTACCTTCAATCAACTTAGGCTGGAAGGCCTGGATAGACAAACGGTGCAGGGTTGGGGCGCGGTTAAGCATAACCGGATGACCCTTCAATATATTTTCGAGAATATCCCAAACCACAGCTTCTTTGCGATCCACCAACTTGCGGGCGCTTTTCACTGTTTTTACAATACCTCTTTCAATGAGTTTACGAATAATAAATGGCTTGAATAGCTCTGCAGCCATATCCTTCGGTAAACCACACTCATGCAATTTCAACTCGGGTCCAACCACAATTACCGAACGGCCGGAATAGTCAACACGCTTACCCAACAAGTTCTGGCGGAAACGGCCCTGCTTGCCTTTCAGCACATCGCTCAGCGATTTCAGTGCACGGCCACCTTCTGCCTTAACGGCATTTGATTTACGGCTGTTGTCAAACAAGCTGTCAATAGCTTCCTGCAACATGCGCTTTTCGTTACGTAAGATTACTTCGGGCGCCTTAATTTCCAGCAAACGCTTCAAACGGTTGTTACGGATGATTACCCTTCGATACAAATCGTTCAAATCAGAAGAGGCAAAGCGACCACCATCAAGTGGCACCAATGGGCGCAGTTCGGGTGGAATTACAGGAATGTACTGCATCACCATCCATTCCGGACGGTTAGTAATGCGGCCATTAGCTTCGCGGAAGGCTTCCACTACGCTCAAACGCTTAAGGGCATCGGCCCGGCGCTGCTGACTCGTTTCGTTGGCGGCGGCATTGCGCAGGTCGTAGCTTAACTGGTCTAAATCCAAACGGGCAAGCAGGTCGCTTACTGCTTCTGCACCCATTTTGGCAATAAATTTATTAGGGTCCTCGTCGGGCAAATATTGATTGTCCTTAGGCAGGGCATCCAAAATATCAAGGTATTCTTCTTCGGTAAGCAGGTCGGCGTAGTTCTGCCCCTTATCGGCACGAATTCCCGACTGAATAACTACATACCGTTCGTAATAAACGATAGTCTCCAGTTTCTTGCTGCTCATACCCAGCAGGTAACCAATTTTATTTGGCAGGCTCTTGAAGTACCAGATATGAACAATGGGCACTACCAATTTGATATGTCCCATACGCTCACGACGTACTTTTTTCTCAGTTACTTCAACACCGCATCTGTCACACACAATACCCTTGTAACGAATGCGCTTATACTTTCCGCAAGCACATTCAAAATCTTTTACAGGCCCAAAAATGCGCTCGCAAAAAAGACCGTCGCGCTCGGGCTTATAGGTTCTGTAATTGATGGTTTCGGGCTTCAGCACTTCGCCACGGCTACGCTCCAATATATTATCGGGGCTTGCAAGGCTAATGGTGATACTCGTGAAATTCGATTTCGGTTTGTTGTCCTTTTTAATGGCCATATAGACGAGTGTTTTTGTTGTTTGGCAGACAGGCAATAAAAACCCGACTCCGGACAGGTGCATCTTTTCACCCCGGAAATCGTTATAAATGCTTAAAAATCAATGGATTTTACTTGCAACTTGGTCTTCCTATCTCCAAATGAGCTGGCAAAAATAGTGGCTGAGGCCCAAAAAACAATATTCGTGCCACCAGCCTCTTGTTAAGGATTTCAATAAAACGGCTGCTTACATGCCCGGAAACAGTGGCCGGCCAATGCCAGCACGGAATGGCCATGGTACAACAGCAGCCAGTAAAACAGCAGTTAGCACCAGGTAAATAACCACGCTTCGGTAATTGAGGGCCTTGGCTTTTCGTCTGGCAACGGTGAGCAAAACAATGGCCAGAATCATACCCAGGGGATGCTCAATCCAGTAAAACCGGTAGAAAGTATCCTTCATTAATTCAACACCTTCTGGCAATCCTTTAAGCAAGCCATACCTGCCGGCGATCCATTGATACAAACCCAGTACTAAGGTAAGATGACCCGCAATCATCAGAAAAAGCGATGTTTTGCGAATGCTCTCTTTTTTAGCGATGGCCTGAAAAAGCACAATCAATAGTAAAATAACGATGGCCCAACGAAGCAGGCTGTGTAAATGAACAAATCCGGTATCCATAATTTTTGCTTTAGGTCAGCGGCAAATATGACAGTATTACCCGTAGCAGCAAAACCTTGTCACATGGTGCGGCAACTATCAGGCCGATTTAGTTCCTTCTGCCAAATTGAAATGGAGGTGCTTTTGGCAGTACTTGTTGAACTCGTCCTGTGTTACTGAATCAATAGGCGTCTCCAGTTCGCGCTGAATAATGCGATTATTGTTCAGATCAAGGGTAAAGAGATTATCACGAATCACCACATTGGCGATTTGAAACCATTCGTAGTGCCGCACCGGCAAGCTGTTGGTAGACACCTTTTCCACTGTAAATCGAAATTGTTGCGGCCTTTTTGCCATGCGTTCCAAAACTGCCAGCGCTGCATAAGCCCATCCAATGAAAAAAGCATAGGGTGCCAACGGTAGCATCATCCAACCCATAGCGGCAATCATCAACTCCACCCTGTAATGCACCACAAACTCAGGATCGGCAGCCCGGACATATCCATAGGCCCATAGCGCCACAATCATTACAGGTATGGCTACCAGCCAAATGCGCTGTCCCTGAAGCCCTTTATGGTAGGCGTACCATATAAAAGAAAATAGAAATAGTGCCAGCAAGAGCTGACTTATGATATTGATGGCCGCCCTGCCCGGCCGCTTTAGACTTACTACAAAATCGAATAACTGCCCCTGCGATTGCTGCAACACACAAAAGTTTAGGATGCGGAATTTGATGCTACCAACAGATTGCACAAGTGCCAAAGTTGACGGGCGCCGACATTGCTGTCCCACTCATGATTGTCCACGCCAACAGCTATTTCTACCAAATCGAAGCCGATAATGGTTCGCCCGCTGACCAAGATTTGTTTTAGCAAATAATGTATTTGCTGCATCTCAAAACCGCCGGGAACGGGCGTGCCGGTATTGGGGCAAAGTTTGGGATCAAGCCCATCAATATCGAAACTTATATGCACTTTTTGCGGTAAATGGTCGATTATGTCCATGCATATCTGATGCCAGGAACCACCGTTGTACAGATGATCTTTCAACTGTTGGTCCCTGTACAATACCACGCGATAATTGCTGTTGCACACAAAGTCCCATTCGTGCTGACTGTAATCCCGCACACCTACCTGCACTATTTTTTCCAGTTCCGGAATTTCCTCAAGGGCATTATAGGTAATACTGGCATGGCTGTATTTCATTCCCTGATAGGCCACCCGAAGGTCGCAATGGGCATCAATTTGCAAAATACCAAAGCTGCCATGGGTTTCGGCCAGTGCCTTCCAATAACCCAGGGGGGTGCTATGGTCGCCGCCCAACAGGCCTACCAACTTGCCTTTCTTTAGCAGGGCAATGGTTTTTTCATAAACCCAACGATTCAGATAATCCCCACCCTCATTAATGTCTTTGAGGCTTTTGCACATAAACTTGTTATTGTCCGGGTTATCGCCATGCGATATATAATCCATGAACAATTCCGCCTCTTTGCGCAGGTAATCACTTTTCAGCAATAAATCTTTGTCAACCGGCAACAGGTAAAAGCCCTGTTTCCAGGCGTCCGGGAAGTCGGCATCAAATACATCCACCTGTAGCGATGCTTTAAAGATATGTTCCGCAATGCGGGCCGTGCCTGAGCCATATGATACGGTTACTTCCCAAGGCACGGGTAGCAGCACAAGTTTGGCCGATTCAAGGTTAAAAGGAAGCCCGAAAATGGTATTGTCCGGATTGCCAGCGGCATTTTCATCGAAAAGTGATAGGTCTAATTCAGTCATGGTGTGTATTCCTGCAGGCGAAAACTTCGCCATACAAATCTGCGGTAAAGGTACAAGGGCTGTACCAAGGCAGCAGGGTATTCACAAATAAGCTATTTAAAAGGATTTTAAAATTTCCCGCGCCCGGGCAGCTTACCTTTGCGCCAGCTGTAAATTATTCCCTGTGAAAAAGATCCACATTTTCCTGCTGGCTGCTATAGCCATTGCCATTGCGGTAATGGTAAGCTTTGGTACCGACCTTACGACTTATGACACCATAGCAAGCGCTAAGGAAAAGCCGGGAAAGTTTGTGCACCTGATTGCCAAACTGGATAAATCTGTGCCGATTGATTTCGACCCCGTAAAAGATCCCAACTATTGTGCTTTTACGGTGGTGGACTCGCTAGGCGCCACCATAAGGGTAATCAGCAATAAACCCAAACCCCAGGACCTTGAAATGAGCGAACGTGTAGTGCTTAAAGGTCGCATGCGCGAAGATGGTTTTCATTGCGACGACATTTTATTGAAATGCCCCAGCAAATACAAGGACGATATGGAAGCCGCGGGCAAAAAACTGGAAGCGGAGTCCTAAACTGGTTTCAACCCCTATCGTATAAACCAACACCGGCTGATATAGCCGTTTTTTACCTCATAAATAGCCATAATACGCAAAGGTTCGTTTCCTCTGCCGGTTATAAGTTCATGATCTATAACACAATCCCCCTGCAGCATACGGCCAATGAGCACAGATTTATTTAGCGGGTAGTTTTTGAATAATTCTCCATAACGAGCCGCAATGGCTTCCCTGCCTTTGAGTGAAGGTTCAGCGTCGCCTAATGTATTGTAGACTAGCGCATCCGGGGCAAATGTTTGCGCGAAAGCCTGAATATCCTGCCGGTTGTAGGCATCCAACTGCGCTTGTACTACGTTAATGGGTGTAGGGGGCTGAGACATGGCCGTAAAGTTTAAGAGCAGGCAAATAATGGCAATAAAAAATTGTTGTAGCATAACTAATTTCTTTTGTGGCGCCGCCGGTTAGCAACACAGCAGCAATCTTCAAACAGCAGCCGCGTTTATTTGTTATATTGATTAAGCATCTTCATTATGAAAAAATTGCTGCGGTATTTATGCGTGAGCCTTCTGGTCTGTGTAGGTGTGGCATGCTCAAAATCGGGCATCGATACCATACCCGACCCTGATGTGCCACCGGTAGACCCCTTGCCCGACACGCTTCGTGTGTTGAAAACGGGCTTGCAGTTTCCCTGGGAAATTTTGTGGGGTAAGGACAACCAGCTTTGGATAACCGAGCGCAATGGAAAAATAAGTCGCATTAGCCCCGCAGACGGATCAACCAGCTTTTCCCAGAACTTCATAAACGTATTCGCACAAGGCGAAGGTGGCATGCTGGGTATGGTGCAGCACCCCGACTTTGTAAATAATGGATTACTGTATGTGTACTACAACTACCTGAATAATGGTCAATATCGTGCACGGGTGGAGCGGTATAAATTTTTAAATGATGCTTTAGTGGAGCCATTGGTATTGCTGGACAATATTCCCGCCTCCAATATTCATAATGGTTCGCGGTTATTAATTACTGCCGATAATAAATTGCTGATTACAACAGGAGATGCTGCAAACACCGCATTGCCCCAATTGCCGTCTTCGCTCGCTGGCAAAGTGCTGCGTATTAATCTGGATGGAACTATCCCTGCCGACAACCCCATAGCCGGTAACCCTATGTGGAGTATGGGACACAGGAATCCGCAGGGCATGGTCATGGTTAACAATATCCTGTATACCTCGGAGCATGGCCCCAACATTGAGGACGAAATAAATATCATAGAAAAAGGCAGCAACTATGGCTGGCCAAATGTGAATGGCCCCTGTGATGGTGCCGAACTTAGCTTTTGTGCTGCCAATAATATTGTACAACCTATCTGGTCTAGCGGAGGATCAACACTCGCCTATTGCGGTTTGGATTTTTACCATGCGGATAAGCTTTCCATATGGAAAAACTCATTGTTGTTGGTAACGCTTAAAGATCAAAGCCTAAGGCAATTGAAATTAAGCGATGATAGAAAATCCGTGCTTTCTTCCACGACGTTTTTTAAGAATCAATTTGGCCGGCTACGCGACTTATGTGTATCGCCACAAGGACGTGTGTACATCATCACCAGCAATGGCGGCAACAACGATGTAATTGTAGAAGTAGGCAAACTGCCTTAACAAAAATCCCCGGCCTTTATGTGACCGGGGATTAGATTTTATTTTTTAGGTTGTTGCGTTTTGCGCTTCATGTCTTCCACCTTTTTCTGCGTTTCCTGCATGGCTTCAAATCTTGCCTGCCATTTACTTTTTGCTTTTGGCTTAGCACGGTTCGATTGAATTTGCGACAGCACCTTATCGTGATCGATAATGTAGGTTTGAATAATAAACTGCAGACCCAGGGTGATAACATTACTTACCGTATAGTACCAGGTAAGCGCCGACGGCAGCTTATTAAAAATAAACAACATCATTATCGGGAAAATATAAGGCATGTATTTCATTACCGGGTTGCCGGTATCTGGCGTTGCACTCATGCTGTATATGGAAATAAACATGCTGGTAATGCAAGCAGTAATGGTAAACAAACTGATATGATCGCCGTACAATGGAATATTAAATCCAAGATCGAGCACGGAATCATACATGCTCAAATCTTTTGCCCATAAAAACTTTTCGCCACGCAATGCCAGGTGACTATTGAAGAAGCTATATAAGGCAAA
>JAHEMO010000042.1:0-2632 GCA_024643625.1 Chitinophagaceae bacterium | reverse complement strand
TGTTTCAGGCCAACCCAATCGGTTGGTGTAGCAAAGCTTTCTTCAACGCCTTTTGCAGCAGTATAATAATCAAACTCATTATCGGTCTGAAAAACAATACGCGTTTGCGTACGCTCATACATCTTATCCTTCTGATGTGCAGTTGCTTCTATGTTCCAAATGAGATTAAATGCGGGCTGCGAAAACAATTGATTGGCGCCCTCAAAATCTATCGAGGCCTGAATCATGTAATCGTTGGGCGCTACTGTAAAACTGTGCTTTATGGTCTGCCCCGACGGACCGGCAAGTTTGTATGCAATCTGCTGACTACCATCTGCATTTTTGGTAACGGGTTGCGGTTCAAAAACCAAGCGCCAGGTTTCAATGCTTTGGCCGGGAGCTGTATTAATGGCGTAGCCAAAACGATCATCGTCACCACCACCCAGGGTTACCTGAGCACTATCGGGATCTTTAAATCCTTTAAGCGCTACGCTTTTTACCCAACCACCTTTATTGCTAAAGGTCACGGTCATCAGTTCATTGCTAACTACCAAATCCTGCTCAGCAGCAGCGGTAGCCGTTACAAAATTTCCGGCCGAAACGGAATCGCGGCGCTGCGCAAGGGCAACGCTATCTGCACGCCACTGTACAGAATCCACCTTTGGTTTGAGGGCAGCAAGGCTGTCCTCTTGTTGCTGCTTTAGCAACATGGCTTCCTTTTGGTTGCTGCTTACGTACCAGAAATAACCCATGAATAAAATACCCAACAGCACAAAGCCAATCACGGTATTCCTATCAAAACCCATAGCAATGCTTTAAAAAAATGAGCGGCAAAGGTAGGGGATTGGGGTAAAGGGCTTCCAGCCGCTCTATCGGGTGCAATGGAGACAAAATACTATTGGTAAGTGCCTATAAACCAATCTCTTACAAGGCGGGTGGCTTAAAACTGCCCACGCTAAGCATCTTGTCTTTTTTCACTTGAAAGGTTAAATAAGCTCGTTGTGCATCAAGGTACCAAGCGGTTTTTGGCTGGTTTTCTGATCACTGTAGTTTTTGGCGGCCAGTACAAAATGTACAAAAAGCGGCGCAGGCGTCTCTACCGTGCTTTTTAATTCAGGATGGTATTGTACCCCAATAAAAAATGGATGATTGGGCAATTCAATGATCTCCACCAGGCCGGTAGACGGGTTTGTGCCGCTTAGCACCATGCCGGCTTTTTCAAAAGCATCGGTATAGCGGCTGTTAAACTCCCAACGATGCCGATGGCGTTCGCTTATTTGAGCGGTATTGTAAATGCGGTGGGCCAGCGTACCTTCTTTAATGTCGCAGGGGTAAGCGCCAAGGCGCATAGTGCCGCCAAGATTGGTGATCCGCTTTTGCTCCTCCATCATATCTATCACCGGATCCGGTGTTTTGGGATCCATTTCGGTGCTGTGCGCATTTTCCAGCTTAAGCACATTACGGGCAAATTCAATCACTGCCATTTGCATGCCAAGGCAAATGCCAAAAAACGGCATTCCGGTTTCGCGGGCATATTGTATGGCAATTATTTTCCCTTCTATACCGCGTTGTCCAAAACCCGGCGCCACCAGCAATCCATCAAGATGGCCAAGCTTTTCATGGGCATTATCGTAGGTGATAAACTCGCTGTGCACATTTACCACATTTACTTTTACCTCATTAATAGCGCCGGCATGCACAAAGGATTCCAAAATGCTTTTATAGGCATCCTGCAGCTCTACATACTTACCAATAAGACCAATGGTAACACTGGCTTTGGGGTATTTAAGTTTGTCAAGAAACTGTTTCCATTTTTCCAGTTGCGGCTCATTGTTTACGGGTGTACCCAATAATTTCAAACAGGTAAGATCCAGTTTTTCGCGCATCATCAATAGCGGTACTTCGTAAATGGTACTGGCATCTGCCGCTTCAATAACGGCTTCTGTTTTTACATTACAAAACTGTGCAATTTTTCTGCGCAATTCGTAGCTCAGGGGCTTCTCCGTTCGGCAAACAATAATATCAGGATGCACACCTTCCTGACTCAGCATTTTTACGCTGTGTTGGGTTGGCTTGGTTTTCAATTCTTTGGCAGCACGCAAATAGGGAATCAAGGTCAGGTGTACCACTACACAATCCTCTTCGGGTAGTTCCCATTGCAATTGCCGAACGGCCTCAATAAATGGCAGGCTTTCGATATCCCCGACGGTACCGCCAATTTCTGTAATGACAATGTCGTATTTACCCGATTTGCCCAACAGAAGCATGCGGCGCTTTATTTCATCGGTTATATGCGGCACCACCTGAACGGTTTTACCAAGATAGTCGCCTGCCCGTTCTTTATTAATTACGGTTTGGTAAATGCGGCCGGTGGTAACGTTATTGGCCTGACTGGTAGGGGCACTTATAAATCGTTCATAGTGTCCGAGATCAAGGTCAGTTTCTGCGCCATCATCTGTTACATAGCATTCGCCATGTTCGTACGGATTCAGCGTGCCGGGATCGACGTTGATGTAGGGATCGAATTTTTGAATAGTGACCCGGAAGCCCCTGGCCTGCAACAACTTAGCAAGACTGGCGGCAATAATGCCCTTTCCTAAGCTTGATGTAACACCACCGGTAACAAACACGTATTTTGCCATATAATAAAAAA
>JAHEMO010000041.1 GCA_024643625.1 Chitinophagaceae bacterium | reverse complement strand
CCAACTCCTTCGCTTAACGCCATCAGAGCCGCAATTAATAAGGCAGGATTTTAAACAGCTATTCCAGAACTGCGAGAGAAAGCTGGCGTTACAATTGAGAAGGCTCAGTCAACACGAAAATTATATTGGGCGGTGCCTGGCACCGAATGGAAAACCATCGAAACCAACGGAAGAAAACCAATGGGGCCAGGCGCGAAACCCAGAGCTCAAAGCGAGACCTGGTAATTGAGACATCCACTCGAAGTATACCGGCATGGCAGTATATGAAAACAAAAAACAGAAACGAACACCAATATTATTGGTTGCTGATTGCAAGCTCTTTATTGTTTGCGTATTCCTGCCAATCTATAAACGAACAAATGGACAGCGTTATACAGTTGAGTACACAAGTAATTTTTCACTTTTAAATTATATTTTATGAACCACAAGTATTTTGATTACAAAGAAGACATCTTTTCTTGCCCCCACTGTGGGTGGGAAGGGCTCGGAAAAGATGTAGAGGACGGCGAAATGTTTGCCTGGGAGGGATTCGAAACGATCTGCCCGCAATGCCGGAAGAAATTGCCCGACACGGTAACATTTCCAACGGCACAAGATGGCCATGATTCACTTATAGCCCAGGGACTAATTTCACCTGGAACACCGCCTCCAGCTGATCAATGGGCTCAACTATTTACCACAAACTTTGACGAAGTATTGCCCCCATATGAGCCGGGCAAAACTTACTCATTTGCAATGAAGGAAGTTGGATTGCCCTTTTTGGCCAAATTCCAGGTTTATCTTGAAGGCAAGTTTCTCTTCGAAGAGGTAGCATACTTTGAATACTTTGACAGGTATTTGGAAATAGGCGAAGTGCTGTTTGCCAAATATGGCACTGGCTTGAAGGAGTTTACATACGACTGCACCACGCTATTTTGCGGTGATTTCTCTTCCAGCGATATAGAACGCCTTGATAAATTCGAGAAAAAAATACACGACGCTTTTCACGGTTTGCCATATTCGGAATAGCAAATAACCTGCGGCTTCATTGATTTGGCGCAGGTTATCATCTAAAACTCTTAAAGAACAGCCATATGCCAATTTTGGGTCCAAAAATGGCACAGCGCTTAAATGGATGTCAAGCACAATTGATCAGCATACATACTTCAGGGCAGTAACTCCTTGTTCGTAACCTCTCCGGCTTTTGATTCAATGTTGAAAAGAATCTTCCTGCAGCATCCAGGCAAACATTGGCTGCGAAGCCCTCAAGAATATCGATCTTAAAAAGAGCCCCATTTACTTTTCATTTTACAGTGAACCGCCGCTTGAAATTCACGGCTTATTGTTTCGACCAACCCGGATCACGTTCCATTTTAGTCTCGACTACCCTTCTAAATGGTATTTGAAACCTTCCACCCAGCCCATGTAGCTTTCGATCCATATCAAATTTCCTTACAAGGGCCTAAAGCTCTTTTCGACAAACATGTACTTGCCAGATCATTATATCCGTACCCTTAATTGAGTATAATTAAAAAGAAAGAGCTAGAATGATTATGGTGATGCTACAAAATGGGCAATATTTCTACCCGTTTGTGTCGGAAAAGTGTCGGAAATGAAAAAGCAGCTACCAACTTTCGTTCGTAACTGCTTAATTTTCAGCTCCCCCTGTTGGACTTGAACCAACGACCCTCTGATTAACAGTCAGATGCTCTAACCAACTGAGCTAAGGAGGAATATCTACTGTCCATTTAGTTTTACATACTCCGATTTAACGCCCAAAAACATCTTCTTAGTTCCCTAACCTCCCGATAGCTATCGGGATGGGCTAAGGAGGAATTTCCTGCTTGGGGCTGCAAATTTAGGCTTGCGATTATACCAGCCAAACATTTTTTGGGATTTTTAGCGATTAGCTCCTGAACGCAGATTTTTACCGTAATTGCCCCTTATTGCTATGAAAAAACAAGCCATTGTATCCCTACTGTTTTTTGCCGGCGTGCTATTGGTTAATTATTTAGCCAATGCGCTGCCAATCAACGGACTAAATACCGGTGAGGTATCTGCTCTGTATCCCAATTTATTTGTGCCGGACGGGCTTACGTTTTCCATTTGGGGTATTATTTACCTGCTTTTGCTGGCATTTGTGGTATACCAGCTTGTTGTAGCTTTTACCGGCAGCGGTCAGGCCGCAAGCCGCGATGCTATTACCGCCATCAATCCCTGGTTTTGGGTTACCTGCATGCTTAATATGGGTTGGATACTGGTTTGGCACCATTTATGGGTAGCAGTTAGCCTGTTGGTAATGGTGCTATTCTTAATTACGCTTATTTATATTTTCAATCGCTTGCAACCTTTTCGCCAACGGCTTAAAGGTATTGCCGCATTTTGCATTGTTGTTCCATTTGTAGTGTATCTGGCGTGGATATGCGTGGCTACTGTAGCCAACACCACCGCTGTATTAGTACATAAACAATGGCAGCCTCTCGGACTGCCGGAAAGCACCTGGTCCATTATCATGCTTGTAATTGTGGGATTGCTTACGGCGGCCATGATTTTGCGATTTCGGGTAGCGGCATTTGCGCTCGTTATTGCATGGGCTGCATGGGGTATCTATCGGGGGCAGTTTACGGCCGACCCTGCTATTGGTTATGCTGCAGCAGCCATCGTTTTGGTTTCCATACTGTTAGCGGTTTACGCCTTTATGAAACCGCTGCAAGTGCAAAAGCTCCCGGCTTAGCAAAACCTGGTCAACCATTATTTTCCAGGCCATCACTCCAACGCAAAGGCATGGTCGCCGGCTATTTTTTCGCCGAACATTTGATGCAGTTCATCCTCAAAAAAGAACTTGTCTTCCCCAAATGCCGGCCTTAAGTCATCGAGCCATATAGCATCGGGGTTATAGGCTGCAAAAAATGGCCTGCCCACCCAATTTGGATTTCGCCCCTGTAAAAAGCGCAGCGTCATCACTTTCTCGCCGGCCACTTCGCTTATGCCCAAAATCTGCACTTTGCCTGGCGTGCAACTCATGCTTGGTCCACGCACAGTGCGGCATACGCCACTTACCTGTTGGTAGGCTTGCTGCCAAATATGATGGGCATGCTCCAGCGGCAGTCCAAAAAAATGCTGCGCACCGGTATCGCGCACCACAAACATGTAGTAGGGGATTATATTCTGATTGACTTGCTTGCGCCACATATCGGCCCATGTTTCGGGGCTGTCGTTTATGTACCGCAGCAAAGGCGATTGCGAACGAATTTGTGCACCCGTAGCACGAATATTGCGAACAGCTTCCTGCACTGCCGGTGTACTCAACTCTACCGGATGATTAAAATGCGCCATTATGGCCAAATTTCGGCCGGTGCGTACTACTTTTTCAAATATCGACAGGGTATCTGCCGCATCGTCGTCCGTCAGGTATTTATAGGGCCAGTATCCCAGCGATTTTGTGCCAATGCGTATGGTTTGCACGTTCCATAATTCGTCTGACAACAAAGGCTCAATATAGCTGCGCAAAATTTTCGACTTCATAATCATTGGATCGCCACCGGTAAAGAGCACATCCGTCACTTCGCGATGTTCTTTTAGGTATTCCACCAGCAGGTCCACTTCCTTCATAGCAAACTTCATTTCGTCGAGCCCGACAAACTGCGGCCACCGAAAGCAAAAGCTGCAATACGCATGACAGGTTTGGCCCTGGCTGGGAAAAAACAACAAGGTCTCTCTGTATTTGTGTTGAATGCCGGTGAGTTTGGTAGTACCCAACATGGGCACGTTTTTATCCTGTCCCGCAGGATGCGGATTTAATTGACGCCGGATGCTGTCGGCCACCGATTTAAGAATGTCTTTGGATGCGCCGCTGTCCAATGCCTGTTTCATTTGCCGGTAATGGTTAGGCAGTAGCATTTCCTTTCGTGGAAAGGTTAGGGTAAAAATGGGATCATTGGGTACTGCCTCCCAATTTATCAGCTCATCCACCACATAATTATTGGCTTTAAAAGGCAATACATGGCCCACTACTTCTATGGCCTCCTTTAGTTCTTCACTTACCCGCTCCATTTGCGGAATGCTACGAAAATTGTGCAAAGCATAGGAGCGATAGCGATTTTTCTCCATTACGGAAATGGGTACTGGTATTGATGACTGCATTCGTTACACCCCAGATTTTTTTAACGATTATTAATATTTCAAGTGTAGTGTAAAGGCCCAAACAGAATGTCTGGTTTAGCGCCTTATTGTAACGGCGTGTGTCAGCTGCTAGAATGGCAAGGCAATGAAATCTGGATTGTGTTTAAGGTAGTGTTTTTTGGTCAAAAAAGCTTCATCGTTCACTTGTCAGAACAAAATCAGGACTAACATTTAACAGCAAACCTGCGCATGGTGTGATAACTGACTTTTGCGTTGTTTAACGAAAGAGTCTGTTGTTTTTAACAGCATACATCTGTCTCAAAATGTGCACGGCCATGGTAAGGCTTTTATCTTCGCACCATGCGAAAGGTGGTTTTGCTAATAGCAGTCATTTTATGCTTTGGCGCATTTTCAACCGGCAAGCTATTTGCCCAATGTTCTATTTGTACACGAACGGCGCAGCAGCAAGGCAAAGAAGCCGCTGAAGGCCTTAACGGAGGGATTGTGTATTTAATGATAGTGCCATTAGCTGTTGGCGGCTTTATAGGGTACCGCTGGTGGAAAAATGAAAAGATGGTGCAAAAGGAAGAAACCCATCCCTGATAAATTTGAACCCGGACAAATTTTGCGCGTGAATCCATAAGTTTACCTTTACCGCATTATTGGTTCTCATGCACTACACTCGCTTCCCCGTCGTTATTTTACTTTCAATTGCTTTAAGCAGTCATGGGTTGCTGGCACAAAACACCACGCTGCAGGGCAGAGTAGTAGATGTAGTTGCAGGTGATGGCATACAAGGTGCCAGTATCAAAAATTTAGTTACCGGCAAAACGGCTTCAACCCGAAACGATGGCACTTTTCAGCTTGCTGTGTCAAAGTTTGATGTACTGGTGAGCACAGCGCCGGGCTTTTTTCCCGATAGTCTCCGGGTGAATGATAGCCTGCTGGCTACTAATATGCTTTTTATTCGCTTACGCCCATTGCCGGGCACGCTGGAGGGCGTAACCATTACCGCCAACATGAATCCCTATCAGATAGATAGTATGAAGCGACGCCAGGATTACCTGCAGCGCGTGGGTGGCGAGTACAAAATGCCAACGGTTAGTCGTGCCAACGATCTTGGTTTTGGCGTTGGGATAAATCTTGACAAGCTGGGAAAGTCGCAAAAAGCAAAACGCGATGCCCGCAATTTGTACGAATATGCGGAGGATGAGGCTTATGTCAACTATAGATGGAGCGAAGAAATCGTTAGAAAGTACACGAGTTTTGATGGTGACACGTTGTATGAATTTATGGATTTGTACCGGCCTGAATACGAGTGGTTGCGGCAAAATTCCGAAGACAGCGATATTGGCTATCATATCAACAAATCGCTGAAGAAATTCAGAAGGTTAAAAGACTAGTCATTCACGTCAAGCCTGTACCGTGTAATAGTGACTATACCACTATCATGTCGTAAAATCGCTCCTGCTGTAAGTATACATTTGCCAACTCCTGCAGCCGTTCAGCTGAAACAGTTTTTATCGTATGTATTGCATCGTTGAAGTACTGCTCCCCGTTTACGCCGGTTAGCACATAACCTTTCCAGCGGTTCATAATCTCAAAAGGACCATTCAAACTTCCTAATACAGAACCCAGCATATAATTACGCACTAACAGCAATTCTTCCTCGTCTACCAACTCATCGCGCAGCAACTGCATTTCGGACCAGGTTTCAGCAACTGCAGCCTCGCATACCGCTGTTCCCGCTTCGGTACTTACAACCCATGCTGTAGCACCGGCATGCTGCTGTATAAAACTATGAATGCCGTAGGTATATCCTTTCTCCTCACGGATATTGGCCATCAGGCGTGATCCAAAATAGCCGCCGAACACCATATTAAGCACCTGCACTTCTTTGTAGTGTGCATGGTGCCTGTTGGCAAACGGTTGTGCCAAACGAATAGCGCCCTGAACGCCGTTAGCATCATTGGTAATGCGATGGATCCGATTGCCGCTATCAAAGGGCACAGCTTCTTGCAAGCCATAATGGTGATTTGCGGGACGCCAGGCCAATCCCCCAAAACTTTCATTCAGTAAAGATTCAAATTGTGGTGGCAATTTTCCGGCAGCAAATATTACTACTTCGCCGTGTTGATAATAGCTATTAAAGAAGGCTGCAAGATCCTCGCGGTTCAACGCTGCCAGATCTTCTCGGGTACTCATTTTACCATATGGATGTTGCTCGCCAAATACTAACGCATCTATCTGTCTGGTAGCTACAAAATCACATTTCATCAAATTCACCTGCAACCGCTGCAGGCTATTCTGTTTAAATATCTCAGTCTCTTTCTCGGGAAAAATACTATCGGTTAATATTTCGCGAAGCACCGGTAGTAAAAATGCAGCATGTTTACTAAGACAATGAAGGGTAACGCTTGCTGTTTCGTTGTAGCAATGAGCACCTAAATAAGCACCATGAAACTCGAAAAACTCATTGATGTCAAGTGCTGATTTTTGGGAAGTACCGTTACGTAACAACGCAGTAACTGCCGGAGCTATCATGTTTCGCTTTTCCCAGCTGTTGCCTGCAGTAAATACAATTTCCAGCATCATCACTTCTTCCACACCACCATCAAGCGCCCATACCTGCACACCATTTGAAAGGGTAAAGAGATCTGGCTTGGGTAATACAAAATCAAAATCTACCGCATTAATAATTTCCGGAGCCACTGTTCTGTCTGGCATAGTGTAGTTACTGTAACGTCAATTCATAGCCGTAAGGCGGCATCGAGCGTTGGTTTTTAATTAAAGACTTACATTTTTTCGTACATCTCCCGCAGCTTTTTGCGGGTGATGGTATCGCGCCAGTTTTTGCCCAGCGCATTCTCCCAAAGTGGCGCCAGAAAGAGGGCCACATCAATCATTTTTTCAAAGTCGGCATCGCTCAGGTTTGCACAAATGCCTTTGGGAATATCAATGCCATGCTTTTCAACCATGGCTTTAAAGTTTCTCACTCCTTCGGGGTAGAATTCCGCAAGATGATCGAACACGATGCAATTGCCAATGCCATGTTTGGTACCAAGCAAAAAGCTGAGCCCGTAAGATAGGGCATGCGCTACACCCACCTGCGAATAGGCAATACTCATACCACCGAGATAAGATGCCATCATTAGCTTTTCATCGCTATCGTCGTCCCAATCGTTTTTATGCAGGAATATTTCTTCGCAAAGCTCATTTGCTTTTTCGCCATAGGCACGGCTAAAAGCATTGAGATAGGTTCCCGTCAGCGATTCTACGCAATGGATATAGCAATCCATGCCGGTATAAAAGCGTTGATTTTTGGGTGCATTTTTTATGAGGTCAGGGTCAAGTATAATTTGATCGAAGGGCGTATAATCACTATTCATGCCCAGCTTGCGCTCGGGCCCTGTAAGTACTGTGGTTCTTGATACTTCGGCACCTGTGCCGCTAAGTGTGGGTATGCCTACATGGTATGCCCCGGGAACTTTCACCAAATCCCATCCCTGATAATCCGCACTGCTGCCGGTATTGGTCATCATTAAGGCTACAGCTTTTGCCAAATCAAGCATGCTGCCGCCACCAATGCCTATTACACCACTTACTTCACCATATTTTTCCTTTAGGGTATTGGCGAGGCCATCTACTTGCGTTGTTTTGGGCTCATACACGGTGCTGGCAAAAATAATTTCATCATCGCCCGTCAGCGGAATACGATTGGTAAGCGCAGACTTATCTTTAAAAAAGTCATCTACCAAAAAAATGAAGGGCTTATCTTTTTTACGATGTGGCGCTAAAATATCAGCAGTTTGGGCAAAACATCCTCTGCCATATACTACCATACGCACCATGGGAAAATTCTTGAAGCTCATAAGTTTTTCTTTTCAATCCATGTATTGGCTTTTACTAAATCTTCCGGCGTGTCTATTTCCACACCCATATAATCAGTAGCCACCATTTTTATTTGCTTACCTGTTTCCAGATATCGTATACATTCTATTTTTTCTACTCTTTCGAGGGGCGTGGCAGGTGTGCGGTAAAAATCGAGCAGGGCCTGCTTACGAAAAGCATATACACCGATATGCTCGTAATGCTTTACAGGTATAGCTTCATCCCGGCGATAAGGTATGGGCGAGCGGGAGAAATACATAGCAAAATCCTGCTGATTCACAATAACCTTTACAAAATTGGGATCGTCAATCTCTTGCTGCGTGTGCATTTCCTGCATCAGGCTTGCTACGTCAATACGCGCTGCGTCGGGCCCTTCAAATACCGCCAGCAATTGTTGCAAGGGTTTTTTTTGCGTAAATGGTTCATCGCCCTGCACATTTACAATAATGTCAGCATCCATTTGTTCCGCGGCCTCTGCTATGCGGTCGCTGCCACATTCATGTTGCCTTATACTTTTAATAGCCTTTCCTCCGTGGCCAATTATTTCCTGCAGTATTACATCGCTATCGGTTACTACAAATACTTCATCAAAAAGACCCGTTGCCAAAGTAGCTTCATAGGTCATACGAATAACCGGGGTATTGCCAATCAGGGCCATCATTTTGCCGGGAAATCTGGTGGCATCATAACGTGCCGGTATCAGGGCAATTACTTTCATGCCAATACCTTTTTGATAGTTTCTGCTATCTTAACTGCACGGTCCTGTGCTTGTTCTTCGGTCCAGCTGAGGTTAATGAGAGAGGATATAGCCCTACCCATAATACCATCTGATTGTTTGAAAGCGGAGTAATCCGTTTGGCGCAGATATTGGGCTACTGCCGGCTGCAGTGGAAACATACTTTGCGCCTCCTGCAGATGCTGCCACTTGCGTATATAATGCCAGTTATTATCGTACCAATAAAAGTTGCCCCCTATGCCATTGGCTGACAATGCCTTTGCCACGCTGCGTGCCTGCTCTTCCGTAGGCAGAAAGAAAGATAGAAATGAGGCATTGTCTCCTTCGGGATCCGGAATGCGCCTAAAACTCAGTTCGGGTATGGCCGCCAATGCATTTTTTATAACCGCATTATTTTTACGCTGAATGGCCAAAATCTGATCCAGCTTTCTTATCTGACCAAGACCAACGGCCGCATGAAGCTCACTAATGCGAAAATTATAGCCGATAAAAGGATGTGTTTCTGCACCCCTATCGCTGCCGATATGGTCATGACCATGATCAGTATATTGATCGGCGCGGGTGTGGTATTCTTCATTATTGGTCATAAACACGCCACCTTCACCACAGGTAATGGTTTTTACAAAATCAAAACTGAATGTACCGCCATCGCCAATCGCCCCTAATTTTTTACCCTGAAAAGAACCACCGATTGCCTGGCAGGCATCTTCCAGCAATAATATTTTGTGACGTTTGCAGATATCCAGCAAGGCATCCATTTGCGCCATGCTGCCGCACATATGCACGGGCATAATGGCTTTGGTGCGTGGCGTAATGGCTTTTTCTACCGCTTGTGGGTCAAGGCAAAGGGAGTCGTCCACATCAGCCAGCACAGGTATTGCCCCAGCTGCAATAATGGTTTCAAAACTGGCTACAAAGGTGAAAGTGGGCATAATCACTTCATCGCCCGACCCTATGCCCATGGCCGCCATGGCTGTGCTGAGCGCCGCTGTTCCACTGCTGGTAAGTTGGGCATATTGGGAACCAAATACCCGGCAAATTTCAGCTTCCAGTTCGCGGGCTTTCCACCGCCCCCCCCGCAAATGGTCAAAGCCATAGCGCATAAGGATACCAGACTCTAAAACTTCGTTTACTTCTTTTCTTTCGGCATCGCCAAATAATTCAAAACCCGGCATAAGAAATTGCGTTTGAGATGAATCTGCCCACGTGTACGCTGGCATTGGGCCGCAAATATAGCCTGCAATCCACAGTGCCGGTGCAATAGCCACACAATAGAAATGCAGTCTGCAATCCATTTGACCTCACGCATCTGCCTGATACAAATAATCAGGAAATCCGAGCGCATTTCAGGTAAGTAGTGCTACATTAGTTGCCCAAATAAAAAACGCACACTATGCTAGAACAGATTATGCAGCTCATTCGCGATGCAGGCGAAGAACAGGTAGTTCAAAATCCCGAAGTTCCGAATGAATACAATAATGCCGTGATGAGCGAAGCCGCTCAGGCTGTTACCGGTACACTGCAAAGTGCGCTGGCAGGGGGAAATCTGCAAAGCCTGATGAGTATGTTTCAAAATGATGACGATCAGCAGGTGTCCGCGAATCCATTGGCCCAGGAAATGCAGGGGAGTTTTATTGACGGCATTACGCAAAAGCTAGGCATCAATAAACAAACGGCCATGCGTATTGGTGCTTCGCTGATACCTATGGTGATTAGCCACATGGTGCGCCGTACACGCAGTTCTGCACCGTCAGATGCTGGATTTAATATTTCGGATTTGATTGGCGGACTTACCGGCGGACACCAAGCCGGTGGGCTTGATATTGGCGGCCTTATTAACCAATTCACCGGAAACGGTGGTGGCGGCGGAGGTGGATTCGGCCTTGATGATATCATCAGGCAGGTGAGTGGCGGCGCCAGAACACAACAACAGTCAGGGGGTTTAGGAAACCTTATTCAGAACTTTTTTGGGAAATAGCCAAAAGTTATTAACCGCAACGGTTAAGGATAATGAAATCCTTACCTGCTTTGTGTTAATTACGGGTTAAGCGCAAAATATCTAGTAATTAAATTGATTTTGTGTACGAAATTTGATTGTTGATACAAAAAGATGTTTGAAAGTTGAAGATTGTCAATAAGAATTAATTAACTTTCAGACTTGAAACATAAAAGTGTTTTAAACGTCTTATTATCACTTGACACTGATTTAAATTTTTTCTCATAAGCAGTTAGTTTTGGTTGCGGCCCCTGTTTCTACAGGGGCTTTTTTTTGCCCGGCAGGGTTACAGTTGTTCCTGCAGCCTAATATTGCTTTTACAAAGTGCGGTTTTATATGGCATTACGTACCGTTTGTATCGATTTTGGTAATACCCGCCAAAAGGCGGCCCTCTTTTCTGGTGAGCAATTGATTGAAATTTCCTTTTTGGAAGACGACCTGCAAATAGCACTGGAAACGCTGGTGAAACGCTGGCAACCCCATCGGGCCATTCTTTCGTCTGTTATTAATCATCCTGATAGCGTGGTACAAATGCTGGAAGAGCATTGCACAACGCATGTGCTGCAAGCCGGCAGCCGGTTGCCCTTTGCTACTCCAGTGGGCAAGCCTTCCACCATTGGTGCCGACCGCCTGGCGCTTTGTGCCGCTGCTACCCTACTTTTTCCCCATCAAAACAACCTGATTATTGGACTCGGTTCGGCCGTCACTTACAATTTCATCAATGTGCGCCATGAATTTCTTGGGGGCGGCATAAGCCCGGGGCTGCACATGCGGATGCGGGCACTAAATAGCTATACCGCCAAATTGCCCATTGTAGAGCCACATTGGAATGTTCCACTAGTAGGATATGACACGGCAACCAACATTCAAAGTGGTGTAGTGCTTGGCCTTGCCATGGAAATCGACGGCTTCATAGACCGCTATAAGGCGCAATACCGGCCAATTAACGCGGTTTTAACCGGGGGTGACCTGGCTTACTTGTCTCCACATATCAAAAACGGGATATTTGCCGACCCCGATTTGTTATTCAAAGGACTTTATGCAATTGCAGCAGCAAATTTACCGTCCGCTTAGCCGGACATTTTTATTGATAGCCATTTTGTGGAACTTCAGCGCACAGGGCCAGATCAATTCGCCTTACAGCCGTTATGGCATTGGCGATTTATATGTTGGCCGACCCGTTGCCGCCAAAGCAATGGGCGGCGTGGCAAGCGCATATTCCGATCCACTCAACATCAACTTCATCAACCCGGCATCGTACAGCAGGCTGCAGCTCAGCACTTTTGATGTCGGTATGGAAATTGAAAACCGCACCCTTCGCGAGCCAGGCACCAATCTTTCTTACACGTCTGCCAACCTTATTTTTAACTCGCTGGCCATTGGTGTACCGCTGATGCGCGACAAAAAAACAGGGCAAAGCAAATGGGGCCTGGCCTTTGGTCTGCGTCCCGTAAGCAGAATAAACTATAAAGTAGAAGAACGCAGCCGTATAGCTGGTATTGATAGTGCCCTAACGCTGTACGAAGGTTCCGGTGGTACCTTCCGTGCATTTGCCGGCACCGGCTACCGCATCGGAGGACTATCTATTGGCATTAATGGCGGCTTTTATTTTGGTCAGGAAGATATTAGCACCAAACGATCGCTCCTCAACGATTCTGTTTTTTACTTTCAAGCCAATTACCTGAATAAAATTTCATTTGCCAAGTTTGCTTTTGATGGCGGCCTGCAATACGAGTTCAAAGTCGCTGAGGGTAAATACCTGACCCTTGGCCTTAACGGACAATTGGGTACAACAATCAACGCCAACAGCGATATTCTTCGCGAAACTTTTTACCTCACCAATTCGGGCGCTACCGACAGTATAGACGTGGCACTGCGGAGTGAAGGCAACGAGGGCGAAATCAATTTGCCGGCAGGCTATACAGTAGGTTTGGCATTTGAAGCTTCGGAAAAATTGAAAGTATTAGCCGAGTATGAAGCTACCAACTGGGACGAGTTTTCATTTTTTGGCAATCAGGGTAATGTGCGAAGCACTTCCATGATCAGGCTTGGTGGACAGTATATGCCCAACTATGCCAGCCGCAGGTTTTACGAACGCGTAAGCTATAGGGCCGGGTTTTATACGGGCAAAGACTATGTGGTAGATGCCGGCGGCACCCAACTTCCCGTATGGGGTGTATCGGTTGGTTTTGGTATACCTATCCGCAACTATAACGCCTACATACGCCAATCGAGCGTAATCCATACCTCTTTCGAATTTGGGTCGAGGGGCAATGATAATAATCCCATTCAGGAACGATTTTTCCGCATAAATGCCAGCTTTACCCTGAGCGACCTTTGGTTTATCAAACGTCGTTTTGATTAATTTTTCGTATGCCGCGCTTTCTATCATTTGGGGTGCTGTTGGGCTTTTTGCTTACAGGCCTATGGGCTTGTGAAAACAAGCCGGAAGAAGTGGAAGCACTAAGCCGCAAAGTAATTGAGGTGGAAACCGGCTTTGATATTGAAGGTATTTACAGCCAAACCGCCAATCTGAAAGCCGTGCTTACCGCCCCTGAAATGCGGCGTGTGAGGGCCGACACCCTGTATGTTGAATTTCCGCAAAGCATTCATGTAGATTTTTACAACGAGCTAGGCGTAAAAGAAAGCGTACTGCAAGCTAAATACGCCAAATACCTGGAAACCCTTGGCCGCATTTGGTTGCAGGACAGCGTATTGGTTTACAATTTTAAAGGTGATACCCTGCGCTGCCTTAACCTTTGGTGGATACAACAGGAGGAGCGATTTTACACCGAGGATTCGGTTTGGATAAGGACGCCAACCCAACAAATTGACGGCACGGGCCTTACGGCCAAGGCCGATTTTTCGCAGTACACCATTTTACATGCCCGCGGGCCTGTGGCGGTGCCCGACTCGCTTAATGCGGCTGCCAACTAAAGGTGGCTATGGTAATACAAGCCCCGCAGACTTATATTTGACTAAACAAGCATCCCCTTCATGATTTGGATTATAGCGGGTATTTCGCTTTTGCTTACAGGCTTATTTGCCGGATTCAGAAGCGGCTTTTTAACCGCCAATAAATTGGGTATTGAACTCAAGAAAAAACAGGGCAAAAAGTCGGGTAAGATACTGAGTGCCTTTGCCGGCAATC
Source organism: Chitinophagaceae bacterium (assembly GCA_024643625.1). GTDB lineage: Bacteria > Bacteroidota > Bacteroidia > Chitinophagales > Chitinophagaceae > Phnomibacter. The sequence continues at coordinate 4,398 of JAHEMO010000041.1, read as the reverse complement.
TGTCCAGATTTATTACCGCATGGCTGGTAGGTGGCGTTTTCTTTAGCGTGGTGTTTGGCCAACTTTTTCTCGAACTCATCAGGCAGCTATGGGAGCAAAACCCTATTGGCGTTTTAGACGATTATCGCGTACTGCTGGGTGCCTTGTTTTTGGTTATCGGCGCTGCCTTGCTGGCCTGGGTGCAGTTTACTGCAAAAGGGTATTTTAAATCGAGAGCCAATGTGCTTGTAGACCGCTGGAGCAGTGTGATGCATTTTTTCTATGTATTGCTCGTACCCTTCAGCCGCTTTTACCTCTACGTATCAGCATGGATGGCCAAATACCTGTTTAATGTTCGGTTAGACGAGACCGTGGAGAACCTGCAGAACTATGATGTTGATATGTATTACCGGCAGGTAGAAACCAATATGAGCGATACCCCCGAATTGAATGAAGAATTGCTGGAAAACGCGCTCAATTTACCCGGCCTTAAAGTGCGCAACTGCCTGGTACCCCGCAAAGAAATTATAGCTATTGATGCATCCGCTTCTATTGATGCACTGTTGGCCCTAATTAATAATTCAAAGCTTAGCCGCATTATTATTTACAAGGGAAGCATTGACAATATCAGTGGTTATGTGCACCATCTCGATATGTTTAAAAGGCCCGCCACTATTAGCGAAGTGATGTTGCCCATTTCGGCCGTGCCGGAAACGATGGCCGTAACCGACCTGATGGAAAAACTATCGAAAGAACACAAAAGCATAGCCTGGGTGGTAGATGAGTTTGGCGGTACCGCAGGCATTGTAACCATGGAAGATTTGCTGGAAGAAATATTTGGCGAAATACAGGACGAATATGATACCGATGAACTGGTAGAAAAACAAACCGGTACTAATGAATTTCTCTTTAGCGGAAGATTAAAACTTGACGACCTTTCCGACAAGTATAATCTCACCTGGCAGGAAAACGACAGCGAAACTTTATCGGGCTATATCATCAGCCAAACAGATCAAATGCCTAAACCGGGCGAAAAAATTATTTTGGGTGATTATCGCTTTGAAATAGTAAGCATGGCAGAAAATAAAATTGACCTGCTAAAAATGGAAAAGCTTGCATAAGCCAAAAACAATGCTATGGGCAAATACCGAAAAAAACCTGTGATTGTAGATGCAGAACAATGGACCGGTGATAACCTTGAAGCCATAGTAAAGTTTTTGGGCGATACCCATTTGTCGTACGACAAACACCATTACATGGATACCAGCAGAATAGCCGGAGGCCTCATTATTCGCACTTTAGAAGGAGAGCATCAGGCAGCCATTGGCGATTGGATTATAAAGGGCATACAAGGCGAACACTATCCTTGCAAGCCCGATGTGTTTGAAGAAACTTATGAGCCTGCCGGTGAGTAGTTTCCGCATAAGGTTACAGCCTGCCGCATTTTATTAACCTAGTAGGAAGAGAAATCGCTAAGGCCCAGCGAAGCGGCAAAAGCCAAATAGAGCACCCACACTATAACGCCGGCTATAACGCCATACATGGCCCAGTTTTTGGCATTCTTTGAGGCCGCAAGTGCTTCGGCATATTGTCCCTGCGCATACAGGTTATCTACTTTACTCGCATTAATGATGGATATGATTCCGGTAATCAAACAACACAAAACGGTTGACAAAATCGCCCACACCAAATAATTATCGGGCTTTGCCGGTACCACACCCGGCTGTCTTGCATCCGCAGTATGCCCTGCAGGCCTTGCCGTATCTTTTGGCTTTTCGCTAAAGCTGGTATTGCCATAGGTCTGGTTACCCGTAGAGGTATATTGCTTTTCAGGCGTCAATATCTTGCCCATATCTTTTAGCAGATATTGTACATCAGTGGCAATGCGGTCGTCGGAAATGCGTACGCCCTGATAAGAAGCCAACTCCTTAAGTGCCGGTGGCAATTGGCTTTCGGCAGGCATGCGGGTATCATTAATGAGCACGGGTATCACCGTAATTTCCTTATCGGCAAGCGCAGTGGCTACTTCGTGGTGCACAAAATCATTTTCGTTGTTAAGGCGTAGTTCACCATCCTCATTGGTAACGGTTAGCCATTTATCACCTATAACTACAAGGCATATTTTGGTGAGATAGAGCGCCTGTGCAATGGAACGCTTGAAGTTGGCACCACCATGAATGCTTTCCACATCTCTGAAAAAACTATCGGGATTGTAGTACTTGGACAACTCGTTGCTCAGCAATTGCGTAAACTGCTTACTATCGTCGCGGCGATAACTGATGAAGATTTTGTTTGACATGGGAGGTGTTGATTGATTCTGCAGGCCTAAGGTAAATGCTTTTAGCTTGCAAAAGAAAATACCCGATTAAGTACTGTCCGGCGTACCTTCCTCAGTAAATAAACTTATAGTTAGCTATGAGCTATTGCATATTCGTTCAGCAATTGCAGCAACACGAAGCCCCCTGGCACAAACATTACCACGATAATGAATATGGCTTTCCCATAACCGATGACAACGCGCTGTTTGAACGGCTGGTACTGGAAATAAATCAGGCAGGTCTTAGCTGGACTACCATTCTCAAAAAAGCGGACAATTTTAGAAAGGCCTATCATCAATTTCACATACCTACAGTGGCCGCCTATGGCGCCGAAGACAGGGACCGACTGCTGCAGGATGCAGGCATTATTCGTAACCGCCTCAAAGTAGATGCAGCCATACACAATGCCGGTGTTATTATGGGTTTGCAACAATCGCAGGGCAGTTTTGCCCATTGGCTCAATAGCCACCACCCGCAAAGCCGTGAAGCCTGGACCAAACTGTTTAAAAAAACATTCCGCTTTACCGGTGGCGAAATTGTAAACGAGTTTTTAATGAGCAGCGGCTACCTGCCCGGAGCACATACCCCCGACTGCCCTGCCTACAAGCGTGTAGTGAAAGCCAAACCACGCTGGCATACGCATCCTGCATAGGCGGGCGCTGCAAGGGCTGCACCCTTACCTTTGCCGCTCATTGCCTAAATACAAAGTACTACCGTGGCGTTAAAGCTGTTGAAGAGAAGAGAGGTCAATAAAAAACTGACAAATCCCGATGATGAGTTTCACGACTACGAAGAAGAGTCGGAAATGAGTTTTGTTGACCACCTGGAAGAATTGCGCTGGCATGTTATCCGATCGCTGTTGGCCGTGATGCTGTGCGGCATTGTAATTTTTGTGTACATCGATCCTATTATGGATATGGTCATTTTCGGACCCATTGAAAAAGGATTTGTCACCTACGACTGGTTGTGCAACCTTGGCAGAAGCATCGGCATTGGCGATTCGCTTTGCCTGCCGCCCCCCGATGTACAAATGCAAACCACCTCTTTTGGCGGGCAATTCATCAGCAGCATTACTATATCATTTGTATCAGGTTTTATTGTGGCCTTCCCTTACATATTGTGGGAAGTATGGCGTTTTGTAAAACCGGCATTGCGCCCCAACGAATTAAGCAGCACCCGGGGTGCCATTGCCTTTGTTACATTTTTCTTTCTAATGGGTGTTTCTTTCGGTTACTTCATTCTTGCGCCTTTTACATTTAGCTTTTTGGCCAATTACAAAATAGGTACCTACAATATCATTGAAACCAAGCCGGTATTAGACGATTATATCAGTAATCTGGTAGATATCACCCTGGGAACCGGATTGGCATTTCAACTGCCCGTGCTCAGCTACGTGCTTACCCGCATTGGTATTATTACCCCAAAGTTCTTGCGCGAATACCGCAAATATGCGTATGTAGGTCTGCTGGTGCTGGCTGCAGTTATTACACCAAGCCCGGACTGGATGAGTCAGGTAATTGTAGTGCTACCGCTTATTGCACTCTACGAATTCAGTGTATTTATCAGTGGCAGGGTGTATAAGAAAGAACTGGAAAAAGAAGAGGAATGGAGCTAAACACCTCCTCCGTGAAAAGAATTGTGATTATAGGCCCTGAGAGCACGGGCAAAAGCACGCTGTGCACGCAACTGGCCAACTATTACAATACTATTTGGTGCCCCGAGTATGCCAGAGAATACCTGCTGCAGCATGGTAAGAACTATAGCTACAACGATTTGCTATCTATTGCACACGGCCAAATTGCATTGGAAGATGAATACCTTGCAAGCGTAGCAAAAAACGGTGCCGACCCAAAATTCCTTTTCATAGATACCGACATGTATGTAATGAAAGTGTGGTGCGAATATGTGTTTAACGATTGCCATCATTGGATACTCAACCAAATTGCTACGCGGCCCTATCATCTTTATCTCCTGTGCCGTCCCGACCTGCCCTGGGTACAAGACGAACTGCGCGAATACCCCGACGAAAAACCAAGGCAGGAACTTTTTCATATTTACCGGGAATTGATGACGGAGCAACAAACCCCATGGGCAGAAGTAT
>JAHEMO010000252.1 GCA_024643625.1 Chitinophagaceae bacterium | reverse complement strand
ACTATTCAGTGGGGTTTCGTTCCGCTTCGGCTACGCCTTCGCTCCACTACACCCCACTGAATAACAATCTAATGAATGAAAACGTCTACTTTTAAAGTGTACTAAAAAGGGGGAGCCTACAACACACATACAAAGTAACATAAGAATTAAACAATAGATACTCTTTGGCTAAATCTTGATTTGGGTTTCCTTTCCAGATTTCTTTCTAGCAACGTCTCCGCCTCGAAACGTTGCGTATATCTATTATCTCTCCACTATTCAGTAAAATTGCAATCATCTGGCATCTTGTAATTGGCGAAATTTAGTGCCTGTACCTCCATGTCGTTAAGACTCCGCTGAGCAGTGAACCTAAGCAATTGGATATGGTGCTAATAGCCTCTCTTACGAGCAAGGTCCGGAGGCGGAGTCGTCGCTCGTAAGAAAAAATCAAACGGACAAAGCGAGTGACATTGGACTTGTTTTGTCTCAACTATTTTTTAGAAAAGTTTCGAATCGTTCAAAATGGCAGGTATACCCGTTAGGATTTCTAAGAAGGTAGTCCTGATGCTCTGGTTCTGCAGGCCAAAATTTACTCATAGGTTCTAATGTAGTTACTACTTTTCCGCTCCATCTTTTAGCGTTATTAACTATTTGAATAACTTCTTCCGCTACTTTTCGTTCCTCTGCATCCTGGATAAAAATTGCAGAACGATAACTCGATCCTCTGTCATTGCCCTGTCTGTCAACAGTTGATGGATCATGAATTCTATAAAAGAAATCGAGAATTTCTCTAAAACTAATTTTGGCAGGATCATAGGTCAATTCAATTCCTTCAGCATGACCAGGATGATGTCTATAGGTCGGGTTTTCATTTTCACCCCCAATGTATCCGACCTCCGTATCAATTATGCCAGTCCCCTTTCTAAACAGATCTTCCATTCCCCAAAAGCAACCACCTGCTATATATGCTTTTTTATAATTTTCCATTTGTCTTTATCTTTTTGAACGTTCGAGTATTTGCGAAGGCAGGGAATTCATTGCTTATCCAGCCAAGTACAAATACCCAATTGAAAATATATTGTTGAAGTTAAGAACTTAAGCAGAACATTGATCGTCGAGCCCGAACCGCTGCTGAAGCTTGCACATAGTTGATGCTACATTGTCAAGCCCTGCTTTTGCAAGTACTTTTGTTGGCTGCTGTTGAAGTCTTAGTGAAAACTCATTTGCTTCATTAATCAATAAACCCATATTGCTTTTCCATAGTCTTTTAGCAAGTTGCTTTTGTTCAAATTAATTTTTGTTGAGATAAAGCGGACAGAATCCTTTTTTATTGTTCCAGTAAATTGCCATTTATCGGACTTAAGTCGGGTGTAATCCAACTTAATTTTATATGAACTGTCTTCTTTAGAAACGAACTCCATTGATTCTGATGCTGGGTTTGATTTTAAAAAGTAAGTTGCAATTGAGTCATTGCTAAATTGAACAGAAAACCTGTAGGCATCTGACGGTAAAGCAATCTTTTTCCAATCTAACTGATTACCCCTTCCTTTACTTGATGAATCTTGACTTAATTGAAATTCCGTGATTTTATGTATGCCTGCAATTAAACTATGAGGAGCATCATTAGTTTCATTAATAGCTGCTATTTGAGACTTTAATTCTAAAAATATAAAACCGCAAATCAGACCGGATTTTAAAATGATATAAAGCCATTTCAAGCGTTTAAGGTTGAAAACAGGCACTATTGTAGCTAATGCTGTGGTTTGTTTTAATACAAAAAGGTTAAACAATTTTTTTAAATCATGACTTAAAATATAGAGAGCAATGATGATAAGATGAAACAGAAATAACTTAAGCGGAGTGTCATACCCAATATCCAACATTAAAACATTTAAGAGTACTGCTATGGCAATTATGCTTCCTAGTGTTGCTGTTCTTCTGAAGACAAGAAGTATTGCAGGTATTATTTCCAGTAATCCTCCAAAGAATTGATAAGACTTTGAAACACCCATAAAACTCCAAAACAATTGATGAGGACTTAAGTCTGGAAGAGAATATAATAATGCATTTTGTGAATTAGCTTCAAACTGAAATCCAAAAAGTTTTGTGATTCCATAAAAAGACAATATAAATGCTAAATAATATCGTGCAATTGCATGAACATAACCAAATAATACCTGATGATTTTTTCGTTTATCAAATATTGTCCACAAAAGTGATATAATAATTGACATTAAAAACAACGATAATGCGGCTATATAGGCCCAGTAGAAATCAGGAACTAAACTTGAAGTATCAACTGAGTTTCTATGAATGAAAAGGCTATTTATCAGGTTCATAAATGTATTGGCAATAAAGTTGAATGGTCTCTTCACATTTTGAAGTATAGGAAATGCCTCACCAAAAAAATTACTGATAAAATCACTTATAAAGAGAATGTATAAGATAATATAAACAGAAAATAGCCGGAACATAAAGCGCTCCATTTTTGTAAGTTCTTCAGAAGTGTTTTGTTTCATCTATAGAGAATAAGAGGATGATAAAATTTTAAAGGCAAATAGCAGCCAACGTTTGTGTTTACTCAACTGTCCGCAAATTAAGCTTTGATACTCAATCCTTTTTCTCGTGCAATCCATATTGCACGGAAATTACCCCGCTGTATTTCGGCACTCCCGCCAAAGTACATCCTGATATTTTCATCCCATCCTTCATCCCCATTCAAACCGCCTCTTGTTCCTGCTGCAAGCATGCCTCTTTGCCCATCCACCAATCATTAGTTCCCTACATTTGAAGCCTAGCCTATGAAACTAATTACGCATTTATACGACGAACACGAACAGCTGGCCATTTATTACGACGGACGGGCCTACAATATGGATCAGATACATCCCGACCTGCCCAATAGCATGGGTATGTTTCTCAACTATTGGGACGATGTGATGGAACTGGCCCTCCGCGGCGATGCCGCTATAAAAAACGGTACCATCAGTGCTACCAAGGGCATTTTGGTAGACGATATCAGCTACCTGGCACCTATACCTTTTCCGGCAAGTTGCCGCGATGCTTATGCCTTCCGGCAGCATGTGGCGGCGGCGCGGCGCAACAGGGGTGTTGAGATGATCCCGGAATTTGATGAGTACCCTATCTTCTATTTTACCAACCACAATGCTATACAGGGCCCGGGGCCCGTACAGTGCATGCCCGATCATTTTGAAAAGCTGGATTTTGAACTGGAATGCGCCATCGTTATCAACCGGTATGGCCGCAATATTGCTGCCGAAACGGCCGATCAGTACATTGGCGGACTGATGATAATGAACGACCTGAGTGCCCGGCGCCTGCAAATGGAAGAAATGAAACTCAACCTCGGCCCCGCCAAGGGAAAGGATTTCAGCACCGTGATAGGCCCCTGGCTGGTAACCACCGATGAATTGATGATGTTCGAAATACCCGCCAAGCCCGGCCATGTGGGCAAAAGCTGGAACCTGGCCATGACCTGCTCCGTAAACGGGGTGGAGGTAAGCCGTGGCAACCTCGGTGATATGGACTGGACCTTTGCCGAAATAATTGAACGCTGCAGCTATGGTGTTACCCTGCATCCCGGCGATGTAATTGGCAGCGGCACCGTAGGCACCGGCTGCTTTCTGGAACTGAATGGTACGGGTAAATTAAACGACCCCAACTATGTGGAACAGTGGCTGCAACCCGGCGATACCGTGGAGATGAGCATCGACCAATTGGGTGTGCTTACCAATACCATCGAGCAGGAAGACAGCAGCTTTAGCCTGCTGGCGCTAAAAAAGCAACGGCAGGATGCCTGATGGAGCTTTTGAAAAATCGGCTAAAGCATTCAGCCCTTTGGCAGGCAATGCTTTAGTATTGCAGCAGGCATGGCGCAATACCCTCCTTTTGAAGTAGTTTTTTTAGGTACCGGCACTAGCGGTGGCGTACCCATGATTGGTTGCGCCTGCGAGGTATGCCGCAGCACCGATATCCGCGACAAACGCCTGCGCAGCAGCATATTGGTGCGTACCGAACGCACCGTAATTGTAATTGATGCCACGCCCGACTTCCGGCAGCAAATGCTGCGCGAAAACATTATGCGCATAAGCGCCGTGCTTATTACGCATGCACATAAAGACCATGTAGGCGGCCTTGACGATACCCGTGCCTTTCAGTTTTTTTTACGTGAGCCTACACCCATTTATGGCAACGAAGCATCGCTTGCCGGTGTAAAACGCGAATTGCCTTATGCCTTTGCCGAACATACCTACCCCGGCGTGCCGGAGCTTAGTTTGCATGAGATAGACAATAGTCCTTTTACCCTGGAAGAGCTACCCATAACGCCCATTATGGTATGGCATTATAAAATGCCGGTGATGGGTTTTCGCTTCGGCGACTTTACCTATATAACCGATGCCAACCGCATAGATGCTGCGGAGAAAGAAAAAATAAAGGGCAGCAAAGTGTTGGTGTTGAATGCGCTGCGCAAGGCCAAACATCTTTCCCATTTCAATCTTGATGAAGCCGTAGCACTTGCGCAGGAATTGGAAGTGCCGCAGGTTTACTTTACGCATATCAGCCATCAGCTGGGATTGCATGAGCATATCAATGCCGAATTGCCACCGCATATAGAACTGGCCTGGGATGGCTTGCGTATTTCCATGCCATAGCCTATTTTCATGCATAGCAAAACCTGCCTTGCATGCCTGCAAAACCTTCCCGGAATATCATTAAGGATTATTTCTACTTTACCCGTGGGCAAAGGGTGGCAGTCGTTGTATTGGTTAC
>JAHEMO010000251.1 GCA_024643625.1 Chitinophagaceae bacterium | reverse complement strand
TTGATGGATCGAGCGCTTTTGGCCCCGATGCACAAAATATTTTTTACCCCAAAGCCAGCGTAAGCTACAATATCGGATCAAGCGAATGGTGGCAAAACAATCTTGGCAACGCCCTTAATTCGTTCAAAATAAGAGCGTCATACGGCAAGGCGGGTAACCTCACCGGCATTGGTCCATACGACCGGTTTATTACCTACCAACCTACTGTTTATACCGGTGGTGGCACGGCTCCAAGAAACCAAATTGGCAACCCCAATATTCGTCCGGAAATAAAGGAGGAAATAGAAGCCGGTGCTGAAATGAGCATGCTGAAAGGCCGCTTGGGTTTCCAGTTTTCCGTTTACTCCCAAAAGATTACCGATCTGGTATTGCCCTTCAACATTGCGCCAAGCAATGGTGCCAGCAGCATCATAGACAATCTCGGTGCTATGCAAAACAAAGGCTTCGAGATAATGCTGAGTGGCTCTCCGGTTAAGACCACCAAATTCCGTTGGGATGCCAGCCTCCTGCTGAATCATTACCGCAATAAGATTACCGAACTGTATGCCAATGCAGGCTTTATTGGTTTTGATGGCAGCAACACACAAGGTGTGCAGCTTGGCCAACCCGTGGGCATTTATTACATCAATTATTTTGCCCGCGACAATGCCGGCAACTACTTGCTGCGCGATGTAAATGGCTTTAAATTACCTCAGGTAGAAAGGGGCAATATTGCAACAGGCGAAGTACAACGCGATGCCAATGGTCAGCCTACAGGCAGTCCTTTGCGTAAAATACTTGGCGATCCCAATCCTGATCTTACCGGTTCTTTTATCAATGAATTTGGCTTTGGCAACTGGAACCTGAGAATTCAGATTGACGGACTATATGGCGCTGAAGTGTATAACTGGGATAAAATAACCCGCGACAATGTAGGCGTTGGACCTTTGGCGGAAAAGGAACTGAAAGGCGAAGTACCCCGCGGTTGGGTAGCGTCAATTGGCGGTTTCATCGGGCCTCGTATTCAGGAGCAGCATATTGAAGACGGCTCTTTTACCAAATTGCGCGAATTATCTGTTTCGTATACGCTGAACAAAATAAAGTTTGCCAATAGCATGCGCTTTAGCCTCGTTGGCCGTAACCTGTACAGCTGGGACAATTACGATTTTGGGTACGATCCCGAAATTAACTCAGCAGGACAGAGTTATGTGAGAGGAACCGACTTTGGTGCTTTCCCCATTCCACGCGTGCTGCAACTGAGTATCGTAACCAATTTTTAATGCGCAAGCCCAAAATCATAATTATGAAAAAGCTACTAATAGGAATTACAACGCTTGCGGTTTTAGCAACAGGCTGCAAGAAAACATATGACAACCCAAATGCACCAAGCGATACGCAGGTGCTGAGTTCGGTGGATGGTCTCACTAAATTGCTGGTGGGTATAAAACAACGGTATGCCGTGTCAGGCACTGCCACAGTGTTTTCTTCCATTTCGGCGGCAGGCCTCAGTGCCGGTGAAGCCACCGTATTAAATGCGGGTAATGCTGATTTGGCGCAATTGCAAAATGGCGGCAACAATCTGGCACCCAACAACGGTATTATAACCACTTTTTGGACAACAGCAAATGTTATCAATAGCGAAGCCTCCAAAATAATTGACAATCTTGCCGTGGTTCCCGATCAGGCATACCGCAATTCGCTGCAAGCTTATGCGCATATGTACAAAGCACTTGCTCTTGGGCAAATGGCCGCTTTTTGGGAGCAAGTGCCAATTACCAATGGTGCAAATGCCACATTTACCCCGAGGAACGCCGCACTAACAGAGGCCATCAATTTGCTTGATGCTGCCAGCGGATTAATGGCTACCACCACCATTCCGGCTGCATTTACCACGCAGGTAGGTAATGATATTGATCTGAAAAACAGCCTGCTGGCATTGTCGGCCCGGTACAACAACATGTTGGGAAATAACGACGCTGCTATTGCAAAAGCCGCCGCCGTGGATCTGACCAAGAAGAGCGCATTCTTTTACAATACGCTCAATCCCAATCCCGTGTACCGCAGTTCGCTGATTACCAATAACGTGTATGGCATTGTAAATAATTTTGGATTGACGGGCGCTTTGGCCCCGGACCCGGCGGATAAGCGTATTGCTTTTCACCTTACCAAAAACGCCACCAATGGATCAGGATTTTTTCAGAGTGATGCCACCGCTGTACCCGTATACCAACCGGGCGAAATGTTGTTGATTCAGGCTGAGGCTAATGCCAGAAAAAATCAGCTTCCCCAAGCCGTTGGGTTCCTCAATCAGGTACTTACCAAAACCACCGATGCTTATGGTGTTGGTGCCGGCCTGCCGGCCTATAGCGGCGCTCAAACTCAGGCAGCCATCCTGCTCGAAATTTATAAGAACCGCTGTATTGAATTATACATGAGTGGTTTAAAGCTTGACGATAGCCGCCGGTTTGGCCGCCCCGGCCCCGGCAATACATCGCCGGAAAGAACGCGCAATTACTATCCTTACCCACAGCAGGAAAGGGATGGCAATAGCAGTACGCCCGCCGATCCGGTAAATTAAGTGTACAACAATCGTGTTTCAAAAATGCCGTACCTGAGGGTGCGGCATTTTTGTTGGGGTAAAAGTTGCCTAGCTAAAATCGTTGAACTTGCTTGGCAATGGTTGTTTGGACTAACTGTCCTTCGGGTAAAAACATCGGGACAAGAATTGCCTGCAAATACGAAGGGACAATTGCGAAACGCAGATATTAGTGTCATCCCAAAAACTACAGGTGTAAGAATCAATATCTTTTCAGGTATTGAGGCTAGCTGGCGTAACCTTTTTACTCCTTTTTCGTTAGCCGTATCACCCCACTAGACTCTTCCGTACTCACTAACCGCGCTGTAAATCGTTGCCCGCCGGCAAAAGCTTCCATAAATGCGGTATTGGGCGGTATTGCACCTAAATTTTCCGCTACCATGGTTAGTTCTGAAACGGCCAGTAAGTTGGCAACCGCAATTTTAAAAACATAAGGTTTCGCTTCTAACCGCACATGCTGGAATAACATGATGCCATCCAGAAACAGGGCAATGCTGTCGCCATCAACTTCGGCATTATCGTAAAAGCGCAGTTCCAGCGAATCGCCGGCTACCTCCATTTCAGTTTGCAATTGTTTCTTTCGGGAGGTAAAGGCCTCCGCTATCTTAGGTTCGGGGGCAGGTATAAACGCTTGAGGACTTTCGATTCCGCCGACGGGATTCTTATCCAGCCTTCCGGCTTCTGACACTGTCTTTGCAGCGACGCCGGTGATCGTAACGCCAGTTAATACTGTAATACTGTCTGCTTCCTGCCGGCCAGGGCTTGTATTTCCCTTTTCAATAGTTTGTTTGCTAGCAGTACTTGTGGTTGTATTGATAGTATCCGTTGTTTTTGCAATGGATGATTTATTGGGAGAGCCATTCGATTCGGTTCGATCAATCGTGCCGGAAGTAGCTTTATCGCCACCGGCTGCGGTCGTATTTACGCTGGAAACACTGCCCTTTGAAGGACCGGAGGGCGGAACAGGCCTGGCGGAGGGGGCTGCCGCGACAGTGCTAGCTGAAGTCGGTTTGGTCTGTGTATTAGTTGCTTTGGGTTTTGTAGTGGTCGAACTTCCGGCCTTATCGGCAGTAGTAGTGCCGGCCACACGGGTAGGATGCTCCCCTATTCCCGATTTTTCATCGGAAACATTAACCATTGTACCACCGCCTGATTTGGTATTGGGGTCAGTCTTACCAGCTTCAGTAGTTTTGATTGGCGCCCTAGTAGAACCGGTAGCGCCGGCCGATGTTGTCGCAGAGGTCCTCTCCGCATCAGCGATAGCCGGTTTGATATTATTACCGGAAGCAATGGTGTTGGTATTTGTTTGGCCTATCGTGCCTTTTGCGCCCGTTCCTATGCCCGCTTCCGCGGTGGGGTTTGATTTGCTATTAACGGTAGCCGATGCTTCCGGCGGATAGTTATCTCCATTGGCCTTTGTTTTTGCCACTTCGGGCGTTGAGACCGGTATGCTATCGGAGCGTATTGCCATGGCTGTGCTGCCCTCCCCAATCGCAATGGAAGTTCCGGTATTAGCAGCAGCGGTGCTGTCAGGTTTGGGCGTTTTCGCATAGGCCGCTGATCCGGTGGTCAAAGAAGTTTGGGGCACCGGCTTATCATCCAATGCTTGAGTTTTCTTGCCGCCACCCGAGCCTGAACCTGCTACAACCTGCTTGTTTGGATAAATGGAAGTTGATGAACTGCTGATTGCAGGATTAGTTGTCGTTTCTGCTGCCGATTTGCCTTCCCCTGCGCGCCTGCTATTGCCAACCACGGTATTGCTTTCCGGTGATGTGCCTTGCGAAACTGGCTTTTGCGGCGATACAGCGGCAATATCCGCAGTCCTCGCCTTTTCTTTGGCGCGAACAAGTGATGCTTCCCAAACGCTGTTTATAAGTTCAGGTCTATTGGCTCCGGCATAATATTCTTCGATAATTTCATCCCATTCGTCCGAAAACATTGGACGGTCTCCCTTAGCCATTTTTACACCCATAACCTCCTCACCGGGAAGCATTGCCGTACCATCCAATATGGGGGTCTTGCCATCCGGGCAGCTAAAATCTGCCCTCCCCTTCAGGCCTTCCTTAAACCATACCAGGTTTTCCCGCGACGGCATGGTATTTTCCAGCAAGGCTATATCCTGCCAATACACTGTACTGTATTCCGCCCCAAAATATCCTTTGACGGCATAGCGCACGTAGTTCTTTTCGTTGGTGAAATAGTATACGGTGCCTACCA
>JAHEMO010000040.1 GCA_024643625.1 Chitinophagaceae bacterium | reverse complement strand
CCGAAGCTGTTTCCTCTTTCGGTAAGCATTACCTTGGCATTGCCTGCGTTGCGTATTTTCTCCACGGCAAACTGCATGCTGGGCCCGCTAAGAAACTGCCCTTTTTTTACGTTGACTATCTTGCCCGTATTGGCGGCGGCAAGCAGCAGATCGGTTTGGCGGCACAGGAATGCAGGGATTTGCAAAATGTCGATATACTTTGCCGCTTCTTCACATTCATCATGGGCATGCACATCGCTCGTAGTGGGAACGCCGTATGTTTTGCCAACCTTTTGTATCAGCGACAAGCCCAGCTCGTCACCCAGGCCGGAAAAGCTTTTAGCACTGGTGCGATTGGCTTTACGGTAGCTGGCTTTAAATACATAGGGTATCTGCAGGCTGCGACAAATATCACTGACCTTCTCCCCTACTTCCAACACCAACTCTTCGCTCTCAACCACGCAGGGGCCGGCTATCAGAAAAAAATTATCGGCGTTGTACACCTGACCCTTAAAGAGATCTTCCACAAATGCTTGCATGGCGCAAAAGTACCGTTATAAGATATTGATGAGGCAAAGGATAACAACATCTGCTATCGCAGTGATAATACAGTTAGTTATCGCATTTAAAATCTAAGCCCGACAGCCTTCTACCACTTTGATAAACTTTTTCATTTCGTCCATGGTGCCAATACTGGTGCGGCGCCATGGTGTATTGTTCTCAAATGTGCGTACACCGCTAATTCTGCTGGCTTCAGAACGCTCGTCCAGATTTTGCCGCAGGGCCGTGCAATCGTAGTACAAAAAGCTTGTACTTGATTGCGTCATGGGAATATTCATTTGCCTGAATGACGCGGCTACCATGGCCCTTGTTTCATCGGTTTTGCGGCGGGTCATTTTTACAAAATCTTCATCGGTAAGCGCAGCTAATGCCCCGGCAAGCGATACGGCACTTGGTCCGGCATTGGCCCAGGGCATATATGCAGAGAGTTTGGCAATGGTTTCGGGGTGCGCCAATACAAAACCAACTCTTGCCCCTGCCATTCCGTATATTTTTGAAAATGTTTTAGCCACAACAATGTTCTTATTGCCGGCCACCATATCGGCCAGGGTTTTGGCATCGCTGTATTCAGTATAGGCTTCATCCAACAGCACTACAGATTTTTGCGAAGCATCACTTACAAAGCTTCTTAACGCAGCATCGCCCAACACGGTTCCCGTAGGGTTATGCGGATTTACTATGTATACCATCCGGGTATCATCATTCATGGCTGCTTTCATCGCCGGCAGGTCGTGATACTTATCCGTTGTGCAGGGAACGGATTTGATGGTGAGCCCGAGACGCTCCGCCGCGCTAAACCAAAGCCTGAACGTGGGATGTGCTGCTACCGCATTGCCCGGCTTAATAGCCGCATAGGCGGCCACAACACCAAGCAACTCGCTGCTACCGGCTCCCGTTAGTACATGGTCTTCGCTTAATCCAAATTTATCGGCCAAAGCTTTACGCAATGAACCGGATACCTCACGGGGGTATCGGTTGCTGGCTTTTATGGCTTTCGCCATTTCACGCGCTGTAATTTCAGATGGACCGTAGGGATTTTCATTACTGCCGATGCGGACCCAATCGCTCTCGGTTTCATCTATCCACCAATCCTCTATGCGGTTGCGGGCTTCCAGTTTTCCGGCCCCGGCCAGGCCAATGGTGGCCAGCGATACATTGCGAATCCATTGTCTGCGCGTGTTGCTCATAAGTAAGATTTTGGAAATGAAAGCGGAAGATAAAAAAATGATAGCAGAACATGACTATCGGAATCATCGCCCGCCTAATTCAATCAATTCCAGTTCAACAATTTTTTTTTCAGCAATACCGAAACGCATCAGCGTGCGTTGCTTATGCCAGCCTTGCTTGCCGGCAGCACCGGGGTTGAGGTGCAGCAATTGCAGTTGCGGATCCGGCACTGCCTTTACAATATGGGAATGGCCGGCAATAAACAAAGCGGGTTTAACCTGTTGCAACCAGCTTTTTACGCCTGCACTATACCGGCCGGGATAGCCGCCAATATGCACCATAGCTACCGTGATGCCGGCAACTACGAAAACATTTTTTTCAGGAAAACTATAGCGCAAAGCTGCCCCATCAACATTACCCCACACCCCACGCAATGGCTTAAAGGCACGCAGATCATCGGCAACCTGCATATTGCCAAAATCGCCGGCATGCCACAGTTCGTCGCAGGCATTAAAATGATGGAAAACCTTTTCATCCAAAAAACCATGCGTATCCGAAATCAATCCTATACGAAGCATTGCAGCAAGAATAACTAAATTTGATGCGATTGCTCAAGCCATATGCCGCTGCACCGAAATTTCATGTATTGGAAAGATAAGCGCCGCTGGAAATTTCATTTTCTGCTGGTAGCTACCAATGGCTTTGTATAGTGTAAAATATTGCAGGTAAATATTTTGCCATTCAAGTTTGTACAACCATATTTTGTAACCTGATTAAGTAAATACCATATGTCACATTACTATACATTAGGAACCATTCCGCATAAGCGCCATACACAATTTCGCAGGCCCGATGGTGAACTGTATTCCGAACAACTCTTCAGTACCGAAGGATTTAGCAACGACTACTCTTTGCTATACCATACGCATCCACCCACAGCCATCATTAAAACAGATGATCCGGTGGATGTTCGCCCGACGGTGGCAGAATCGCATATGCTGAAACACAGAAGCTTCGAAGGCTTTAGCATTTCCCCCGAAAAAGATTATTTGCAGAGCCGCAAGCCGGTGTTGGTAAATAATGATGTGCATATAAGTCTCGCAGCGCCGCAGGAAAGTATGCATCACTACTTTTTTAAAAATGCTGATGCCGATGAAGTGATTTTTGTGCACGAAGGATCAGGCAATCTAAAAACGCAGTACGGCCAGTTACACTTTGGGTACGGCGATTATCTGGTAATACCAAGAGGTACTATCTATCAGATTCAGTTTGATGATGCAAACAACCGGCTTTTTATTGTTGAATCATTTAGCAGCATTACACCGCCAAAGCGATACCTAAGCCGATACGGACAATTGCTTGAACACAGCCCTTACTGTGAACGCGATATCAGAAAGCCTCACTTTTTGGAAACCATTGATGCCAAAGGCGACTTTGTCATCCAAACCAAAAAGAAAGGATGGCTGTATGGTTTGCATTATGGCTTTCATCCCTTTGATGTAGCGGGATGGGACGGTTGCTGTTATCCCTATGCTTTAAGCATTCACGATTTTGAACCGATTACCGGAAGAGTTCACCAACCCCCGCCTGTGCATCAAACATTTGATGCGCATAATTTTGTAATCTGCTCATTTGTACCGCGCTTGTACGATTATCATCCCGAAGCCATACCGGCACCTTACAATCACAGCAATATAGATAGCGACGAACTGTTGTATTATGTTGATGGCGAGTTTATGAGCCGAAAAAACGTAACAAAGGGTATGCTTACTTTGCATCCTGCAGGCATACCCCATGGCCCGCACCCCGGTGCCGTTCAAAAAAGCATTGGCCAAAAAGAAACCGGGGAACTGGCGGTGATGGTAGATACCTTTCATCCACTGCAACTCACCAACTATGCTTTGGATATTGAAAATGAAAATTATACCATGAGTTGGGCCGAATAGTCATTTTAGATAAGTAGCATTGTAATCTGCAACTGTAATTTTTCGCTATGCTAAAATCTTTACTGGCTGGCACAGCCATGGCCTTATTCCCATTGCTTATTTGCGCCCAAAATTTTGGGGGCAACCCGGCTACTACCAAATGGCAGCAACAAAACAATGAAGCGGTACGCGTAGTATATCCTGCCGGCATAGATTCTATTGCAGCCAATATTGCATGGGTAGCACAAAGGCTTGCCGACAATCCGCAAACCGTTGGTAACAGACTGAAGAAAATTACCGTGCTGCTTCAACCGGAGCTAACCCGCAGCAATGCATATGTAGCACTCGGCCCATGGCGAAGCGAATATTTTGTGACACCACCGCAAAATCCTTTCGAATTGGGCAGCCAGGATTGGGTAACAAATCTGGCTGTACACGAATTCCGGCATGTGCAACAGTTCAGTAATTACAATGCTGGGCTTACAAAATTTGTGGGTACAATTTTTGGACAGCTTGGCCAGGCCCTTGCCACCGCAGCTGCTGTGCCGGATTGGTATTTTGAAGGAGATGCGGTGTGGAGCGAAACAAAAAACAGTACTGTTGGCCGTGGCCGGCTTCCGCTTTTTTTTAATGAGTATAAAAGCGTGGATGACGCAGGCAAATGGTATAGCTGGATGAAGTGGCGAAACGGTAGTTTGAAAGACCTTGTACCCAATCATTATCCTACCGGTTATATGCTAGCTGCCTATGGACGGCTACAATATGGCGATACCATTTGGAATACCATAACTGAAAATGCTGCGCGATACAAATCATTGTTTTATCCCATGCAAGGTGCCTTTAAGCGCCAAACCGGCAAAGCCTACAACAGTTTTACGGCAGAAGCTTTTCAATTTTACCGGGACAAGTGGAAGCAGGAAGCACAATACGCTGCACCTGAATGGATAACAGCGACACAGCACAATAATGTACTCGATTACAAATACCCCTACCCTTCAGCTGATGGCGGTATGGTAGCACTTAAAAGGAGCTACCGGGATATTCCATCCATCGTATTAATTGATAAACAAGGTAAAGAACAGCGTATTGTAACCAGAGATATTGATAACGACGATTACTTCAGCTACAATAACGGCAGGATTGTTTTTACTTTTCGTCAACCCAACGCCCGTTGGGGCAATATTGATTATTCTAATATTCGTATAGTAGATATAGGCAGTGGCAAAAATTCAACCATTACTATCAAAGGAAAATACTTTTCACCGGATATACACCCTCAGGGCAATTTGATAGTAGCTGTGCATGCAGATAATAATGAATCAGCTACAGTCCAAATTATTAATGGCAATGGTGTTGTGCAGGCAAAGGGTTCGTTATCGCCGGAACTGTTTTACTCGCATCCCAAATTTTTGCCCGATGGTGAAACGGTAATTGTTGCCGCAAGAAATAAAGCGGGCGAAATGTTTTGGGTACGTTGGCAGTACAAAAACAATCAATGGGAGCAGCTTACAAAAGCCGTGGCGGGTATGGTTGGCTTTCCGGTGGTGCAGCAAGACAACCTATATTTTACCGCCACAGCCGGCGATCATGATGCGCTGTTTGCTTTAAATCTTGCCAATAAGCAAATTGAACAAGTAGCCGGAAGTCATACCGGTATTTATCAGGGTTTTGTGCGCGATGGAAAGGCAACAGGATCATACTACACCAATATGGGGCATAGGCTAGGCTCTACTGCTGCCGATAACCAATCAGTACGTGAATTACCCCCTGTTCGTAATCTCTATGTAGGTGCACAAATTGAAGGCCAGTCACTCGCACCTACCATTACCACAGCGCAATCGGGTGCTGTAAAAAAATATGCGAAAGCCACAGGGTTGTTCAATTTCCATAGCCTTGTCCCCAATATCAGCGAGTCGGATATTCAATTGTCTTTATTGGGTCAGAATGTGTTAAACACTTTGCAGAGCAATCTCTACTATGTCTACAATACCAATGAAAGCAGCCATAGGCTTGGTTATAATGGTATTTATGGGCAGTGGTATTTGCAGCCGGTCATTAATATCTCGCAAACTTGGAATCGCTCCATTGCATTGAATGCTGATACTACCTTCCGGTATAATGAAACGAGCTTTGCTGCGGGATTGCGCTTACCGCTGAATTTTACAAAAGGCAAACAATTTCGAAACCTTGTCTTGCAGAGTACCTACAACTATGAAGAATTGAAATGGACCGGGATTGCCGACCGACTGCTGCGCAATAACGACTTTACTTATATCAACAACAGCATCAGCTATTCCAGTTTTTCACAGCAGGCATTGCAGCATATTTTGCCCCGATGGGGACATCAGGCAAGTGTGGTATATCAAACCTCTTTGAGTAGTCGCAAGGCATGGCAAACCCTGACGAGGCTTTCGCTGTTTTTGCCGGGCTTTGCCAAAACACACAATATTGTATTGCAAGGTGCATGGCAGGGCCGCGATACTGCACTCAATTATATCTATACCAATAATTTTCCTTTTGCCCGTGGTTATACTACGCCCAACTTTCCGCGCATGTGGCGGTTCAATATCAATTATCATCTACCCCTTTGGTATCCCGATTGGGGCTTTGCCAACATTGTATATTTCCGACGCATTCGTACCAATCTGTTTTATGATTATAGCGCTACCAAAAGTTTGCGGACAGGCCTTATCCGTAATTACAGAAGCACCGGTTCAGAAATTTATTTCGATACCCGCTGGGGCAATCAGCAAAATATTTCATTTGGCATAAGATATAGCCGGTTGCTGGATGCTGACCCGGGTAGATTAGGGCCAAACCAATGGGAGTTTATATTACCCATTAATCTGCTCAGTCTCTAACGATTTTAGCACATGTAAACTTCAAGCCAGGCCTGTCATAGTCCATAGAAACCCGGGATGCTGCTAAAATAAAAAAGACTGCATTGCAGTCTTTTACAAAAAAATCATTTGGGCGCAAACTAATGCTAATGCGGAAGTCTTGTTCTAAAATAACCATACACCCATGTGCCGGCTACTGCACTCAACAGTACTACGATAATTACAAGAAATCCTGCACTGATTTGTGCAAATAACGGGCCTGGGCAAGCACCGGTGAGGGCCCATCCAAATCCGAAAAGCAGTCCCCCTATTATTTGACCCTTATTGAATTTTTTAGGCTGAAAATCAATTTCCTCACCTGAAACAGTTTTAATCTTGAACCGCTTGATTAACCATACGGAAATCATGCCCACCACTACGGCAGTTCCAATAACACCGTACATGTGAAAGCTTTGCAGCCTAAACATTTCCTGTATACGAAACCACGAAACGATTTCTGCTTTAATAAACACAATGCCAAACAGAATGCCCACTAAGGCATATTTAAGATTATGCCATAGCGGTGTTTCCTGCTCGCTTTTGTTCACACAAATTGTCTGATCGATTCTTACTTCAAAATCGGTATCCTTATCCAGTATGCCAGGCGTTTTTTGCGCTGTCATCGTATCGTTTTTAGTTGCCATTTGTTGTTGTTTGAAAGTTGTTGCGGAAAATTATAAACGCATGATTAAAGGCAGCAGCAAATTGGCCATAATGAAACCACCAACCATAAACATAATGGTAGCTACCAGTGATGGAAGTTGTAAATTACTGAGTCCCATGATAGCATGACCAGAAGTACAACCACCTGCATAGCGGGTGCCAAAGCCAACCAGAAAGCCGCCCAGTACCAGCATCACAAAACCGCGAACTGTGAGTAGTGCTTCCCACGAAAATATCTCTTTGGGTAGCAATGTTTCGTGATCTGTAATACCATAACCGGCAAGTTCTTCCATCAATCGCGGATCAACCACAACCGGATTAGGATTTGCAATCCAGGTGGCCGCAATGAATCCGCCAATCAAAATCCCAACCACAAAGAACAGATTCCAAAGTTCCTTCTTCCAATCATATTGAAAAAACTTAATGCCTGCCGGAAAGAAAGTAGCACAGGCATGACGAAGGTTAGCCGAAATACCAAAGTGTTTATTGCCCATTAAAAGCAAGGCAGGTACTATAAGACCAATCAAAGCACCTGCAACGTACCAGGGCCAGGGCTGTCGTATGGTGTCCAATATTGTTTCCATAATTTCTGTTTGTTGTTTGTTTTGGCTGACTATCAGCCGTGGCAAAATTGGCGTTGTCAGTTTTGCATATGAGTGACCATTGTCACCCGTCGGCAGTTTTGGCAAATCAGTTAACCTATTTATAAAGGTAGCTGCGCTAGAATTTGAAATTCAGAATAAGATTCCAGTTCCCCATGTTCACCTTGTTAATCTTATAGCGATCTGCTACTTCATCACCGCGCAGCCATTTGTGCGTGTACAGGAAATGCAAATCGAAACCATGCCAAAATCCGCCAAACTGATGGCGAACATCAACATTCATATGATGGTAGGATGGCATGCCGTATTTATTGAGTGAGTAGTTGTATACCGATGGCATTTTCACCGTACCAATAGCGAGGCCCGCCTTTAGCCTTGCCTTAGGTAAGCGATAGGTAGTTTGTGCCACTAAGGCTGTTACATCGCCAAAACCCTCACTGCGTTCTCTTGGTAAAAATGTGTAAAAGGGATCGCGTCCCCATTCTCGCGGCATCAAATATTGCCCTTGTGCGGTAATACGATTCACATTGATGGAGGATTCCCATTGCTTTCCACTTGCGCCTGCACGCATGCCAAAAGTAAAAGCCTTGTTTTGCCTAGGGTAGTATGCCTTCATCGCATCAGCATTGCCACCATCTGCAATTGCAAACTGACTAACGGTTTGCAATCCGGCAAACCATTTGGTATGCTTGCCCAGTTTGCTTTCATAATCCACTTGCAGCAAGGTGGTATTGAATACATTTTCCACAAATAATTCCGACAGATTGAGTTGCAAGCCTTTTACAGGCGAATGTTTTACATCAAGTAGTAAAATACCTGCGCTGGATGTATTACCGGCATAGTCATTTTTTTGCCCTTCCCTGTTTATCCCTTGCGAATAAACGCCAATGGACCGGGCCACGCTATACCAGTTGACAGTACTACGCGGCGATACTGAAGCAATATACCCCCCTTCAACAGATGTATTTTTCAACTCCCTGAAATAGGTGTAGATGCCCGCCACTTCTGTCGGTCGCATTCGCCCATCCTGCTCGTTTATAAACGGTGTGTTTATGAGTTGGGCTCCTACGCTTAGCTTTGAACTCTTCCAACTGTACGTTATGTACAATTCTTCCAGCCTGTCGATATCGTGTTTATTATTAGGATCCGTTATATCAAATAATCCAATTTCATAGCGATTAGGCTGTCCGGTAATTTCATCCTTTTCTTCCAGATTGGAAGAGCCGATATTGAATATAAAAAAACCACTGATGCCCATCCTGAAACCTTTGTACGCGGCAGTTTCATATTTTATGCCACCACCAATGGCATTGGCATAGTAATCTGACAGGTTACCCTCGTTAATAGTAGCCATCCCAAAATACCGAAAGTGGCCATCCAGCTTTCCTTTTTTAAACGCATGAAACACGCTGCCGGAATCAACAGTTGCGGCACTAACTTCCGTATGCTGCACATGGCCCTCCTGCTGCGCAAAAGCAGCAGAAGACACAACCAATAGCATAGCCGAAATTGATAAATTATATAGCGATATAATTTTCATTGCAAAACGAAGTTCCTTCCAGTTCTAACTTAAATAAAAAAGTACGGCGGGTACTGACTAGTGTCCGCCAATTGCAGATTGAAAAAAAAGTTCTTTCACGATAATGTAAATACCCATCACCAATACAAACCAGCCAAAACCTTTTTTGAGCGAGGATGGGGATACTTTTTTACTTAGGCTGTTACCTACAAAAATGCCTGCAATGGCCAATGCGGTAACAGTGAGCAACAGCGGCCAATCCATGGTGCTCTTGCCCAGATCACCGGTAAATCCTATTAAACTTTTTGCTGCAATAATGAGCAGTGAGGTCCCAATAGCTTGCTTCATGGGCAGCTTGCTTAGTAATACCAGCGCAGGTATTATAAGAAAGCCTCCACCTGCACCTACTAGCCCTGTAAGCGTACCAACAATAGCCCCTTCAACAATTATCAGGGGATAATTAAACTTTTGCTGTTGTGGTGTTTCATCTTCCTGCTTACCATTCTTGTCTCTTATCATACTGATAGAGGCAAACAACATGAGTACAGCAAACAGTAGCATCATCATCAATGCCTTGGTCATTACAAAACTGCCAATAGTGAAAACCGGATTAGGAATGGCGGGCACCAAAAACGCCCGGGTAGCATATACCGCTATAATAGAAGGAATACCAAAAATTAATGCCGTCTTGAGGTTCACTTCGCCATTCTTATATTTTGGCATAGTACCTACAAGACTCGTGGCCCCTACAATAAAAAGACTATAGGCTGTTGCTGTAACCGGATCTACACCAAAAAGGTACACCAATACCGGTACTGTCAATATAGATCCGCCTCCGCCAATAAGCCCTAACGATACACCAATAATTAAAGATGCCAGGTATCCTGCTATTTCCATTGTTGTTGTTTGTTTCGGGTGCAAAAATGACTTGAACAAAATCTCCAGTTGGTGATAGCAGTCACGCCGGAAGAATGCTTTCTTAAAAGCATGATAAATCATTATTACCGCATGTAAATTTCTATGGATGCAAGTACATCATTTTAATGAATAAGAGCGATTAATAACTGAAGTCAAAAAGGGCCACGCAAAAGCGTGACCCGTCAAACAACAAACATGATAACAAACCATGCTTTTGACCTGTCAAACGACAGACACGAGTAATTTTTCCTCTATCACTCTTTTGAGCACATTTTTTGGAAGCGCTCCGGCTTGCATGATAGGTTTGCCCTGCATTGGAATAAACAATATGGAAGGAATACTTTGAATACCAAAAACGCCACTCAGTTCACCCTCTACTTCAGTATCTACTTTATAAATGTCTATTTGTCCGGCAAACTCATCGGACAATTGCTCCAGAAGCGGAGCCACCATTCTGCAAGGGCCGCACCAATCGGCATAAAAATCCACAATGGCCGGTCTTTCTCCGGTGAATTTCCATTCAGTTTCCTTTTCGTAGTCAAACATCTTGCTCTTGAAAAGAGAAGCGGTAAGTTTTTTTGTTGGCATGTTATCTTGTTTTCAATCACAAACTTCGCATGCATATAGCAAGGCAAAGGTGATAAAGGTTACCTGCGACAGATTATTTTGGAGGCTGATGAACCATTAAGGGTTCCCAAGACGTGCCATTTGGCCCAATCTTTTACCGCTGTCAAATTCGGGCGTTTATATTTGCCGGCATCATGATTGAAAAGATTCTCATCCTTGATTTTGGCAGTCAGTACACTCAACTTATAGCCCGGGCTGTACGCGAATGCCATGTGTATTGCGAAATACAGCCCTTTCACAAGCCCGTCAACTACGAGCCGGGGCTGAAAGGCATTATTCTGAGCGGTTCGCCTTTTAGTGTAAACGAGCTAAATGCCCCCGATGTTGATGTATCGGCCATGAACGCTCAACTACCCGTTTTAGGCATCTGCTACGGAGCACAGCTTACCGCCAAACGCTTTGGCGGCCGGGTTGAAAAAAGTGACAAGCGGGAGTATGGCCGTGCCTTTATGGTGAAGCAGCAGGATGATGCATTGCTGAATAACCTCGACGAAAGAACTCAGGTTTGGATGAGCCATAGCGATAGTATAAAAACCCTTCCTGAGAACTTCACTATTTTGGCTACTACCGATTCCATTCCGGTTGCAGCATTCAAAAAAAATGACAGCCCTACTGCCCAACCTGAATATCCGCTCTATGGTTTGCAGTTTCACCCGGAAGTGTACCATAGCACACAAGGCAAAACATTGATTAAAAATTTCCTCTATCAATCTTGTGGCTGCAGTGGTGATTGGACACCCGCACATTTTGTAACCGATACTGTTGCCGCCATTAAGGAGCAAATTGGCGATAAGAAAGTAATCATGGCGCTGAGCGGCGGTGTAGACAGCACCGTAGCAGCCACACTTATCAGCAAAGCTGTAGGTAAGAATCTGTTTGGCATTTTTGTAGACAATGGCGTGCTGCGCAAAGGCGAGTTTGAGCAAGTATTAGAAACCTATAAACTTCTAGATCTGAACGTAAAGGGCGTGGATTCCCGCGAGCATTTTTATACCAGGCTAGCGGGCAAATTTGACCCCGAAGAAAAAAGAAAAATTATAGGCAACACTTTTATTGAAGTATTTGATACCGAAGCGCATAAACTTACCGATATCAGTTTTTTGGGACAGGGAACCATTTACCCTGATGTAATAGAAAGTGTAAGCGTACATGGTCCCAGTCAAACCATAAAGAGTCATCATAACGTGGGTGGCTTGCCGGACACCATGAAACTGGATCTGGTGGAACCCCTTCGATTTCTTTTTAAAGATGAAGTACGTCGGGTAGGCGAAGAACTTGGCATACCCAGGGAATTACTGTACCGTCATCCTTTTCCCGGCCCAGGACTTGCCATTCGCATCCTTGGTGAAATAACTGAAGAGAAAGTGCAACTACTGCAGGAAGCCGATCACATTTATATGAATGGGCTAAAACAATACGACCTGTATGACAAAGTATGGCAGGCCGGTACTATTTTATTGCCTGTAAAAAGTGTGGGCGTAATGGGCGATGAGCGTACCTATGAATACACCGTAGCGCTTCGTGCTGTAACCAGTGTAGATGGTATGACCGCAGACTGGGCACATTTACCGCATGAGTTTCTGGCGCATATCAGCAATGCTATCATTAATAATGTGAAGGGTATAAACAGAGTAGTGTACGATATCAGCAGTAAGCCGCCTGCCACCATTGAATGGGAATAATGCTCATGCAACCAAAATCATGACGCTGATGTATCCGTAAATCTTCAATAGTTGCTTATGGTTTGTGGAAAAATGGGGATAAACATGATGCTTTTTTAGTATGCGTGAAGCCTATATTGCTCTACAAACAACATTACATGAAAGCAAAATTACCCATTGCAGCCCTGTGCAGCTGCCTTTTAGCTACGGGGCTACAGGCGCAAACAACCTCTTATGGCCTATACGGCGGTATAAGCATACCCCGGCTCCAAGCCTCAAACGATAATATTTATACGCAGGATTTTGAGAGCAGATCTGCGGCCACATTTGGTGTGTTTGGCGATTTTGGCATAACACCGGTTTTTTCTATTAAAGCTATAGTATCGTATGCCGGAGAAGGTGGTAAGCGTGATGGTATGCAACCCGTTCCTGCAGCAGCTATTCCACCAGCTTTGCCCGTACCTCCCGGCGTAACCCTGTATGGCAATTTCTATAACGAATCCATTTTGAATTATCTGGAAATTCCTGTGATGGCCAAATGGGAATGGGGAGGAAAATTTCGGTACTATGTAAACGCAGGTCCCTATATAGGATTCCTGCTTGACGCTACACAAAAAGTGAATGGTAATAGCGCCTTTTTCCTGGATAAGAATGGCACCCAACCTGTTTCACCTCCCCGTGCTTTCGATGAGTCGGCAGATGTAAAGGACGAACTTAACACCGTTAATGTGGGCTTGACCGGCGGCGTTGGTATCAAGTATATGTTTAACGATACGCATGGTGTATTACTTGACCTGCGCGGTGCATTGGGCCTCAGCACTTTGCAAAAAAATGAGACCTATGGCAAGAGCAAAACCGGAGCGGTTTTTGTGGCATTAGGTTACAGCTTTACCCTACACAAAAAAACTAAGTAAGACGGCTGTGAAAATAGCCGTGGAATAAAAGGTGATGCCATGCATTGCCTTTTTTTATTTGAATTCGTATCCTATACCACTCAATTGGGTAAGCAAAGTATTGGGCGCATCAGTAGCTGTGCACCTGCCTTCCATTTTAGGAGCTATTGGGCTATGTTTCGCAAGGTATTCTCTTATAATCTGGTGCAAACTGAATCCAAGTTTTGAAGGTGCTGCCACTCCTTCCATTCGGCACAAAGTGGTATCCGGATCACCTTCGCGTTCGCAAGCCACAAATCTGTAATCCTTGTTGTAATCAATAGGAATTCCTCCAATTTTTATCCAGTTTACCCGCTTACCGTTTGGGCTGCCAATAGTAAAATTCATTTGCATGCCCTGAAATCTTACCACCCATCCGCCAAAGCGCTGCGCGGGATTGCTGGCAAATGCGTTGTGTAATTCGCGCTCCATCCAATCCCAAATTTGTCTACCGGATGCAGTGCCTATTTTGGCTTCGCTATCCACAGGCAGCATGCTCCACAAATAATCCTCTGTAATGTCTGCAAGTCCGGTATTGGCATCTGGTAATAACGGTGGGCAAAACCTGAAACCATTGCTTAAAGCAACATCAGGTTTAAACTTCCACATAATAGCGTCGGTAATAAAATTATCCATTGGCGTTTCTATCACATAGTATCGAACCAACGGCGTTTTTGTGCTGCCTATTTTCTTGTCGAGTTGTTTGGCGAAAGGCTTGCGCTGTTCTTTAATCAGATGAAGCATTTCTTCATCGGGCTTATAGCGATCGGGGTCTACATCAAGCAATTGATAGCTCTCGTCTTTTATGCTGCCATTTTCCACCACTACATCAAGCCTTGCGATAAATGACCCAAATGCACCCGGCTCGGTAACCTTGGCATAGGTGCCGGCAATAGGGGTACGAACCCGTTCATGCGTATCTGCTCCCAAAATATAATCGACACCTTTTACCTGCGGCATGGCCGACAACCCCACTTGTTGCGCCAACCCCATATGGGTTACTAAAAATACCATTTGGCATTGCTCATACTCGCGTAACAGTTTTACATATTTAGCCACCGATTCTTCCGGAAATGTAAAACGAATGCCTTTGCTGTAGTCGGGCGATTGACGCTTCGGTGTAAGGGGATCGTTGTATCCAATAAATCCAATTTTTATGCCTGCTACCCGGGTTACAAAATAGGGAGGGAAAATAAGGTCCCCGTTCATCATTTCATCGCCGTCATGAAACATATTGGCACACACTTTCACGCCGTTGTAGCCAAACATATCCTTCATCATCATTTCCTTGCCGTACACTACTTCCCAATTGCCGGGCAGCATCAGGTCGTATCCAATATTATTCATCATGGGTATAATGGCCCGGCCTTCCGTAAGTGCTGCAACGCCGCCACCCTGAAAGCAATCGCCGCCATCTAACACCAAAGTGTTGGCCGGATTCTCAGCCCTCAGGGTATTAATCATGGTTTTAAGTGAAGCAAGCCCGCCGCGCTTCTTATATACCGGTACACCATTTTCTATAAAAAATTCGTCGTGTGCAAATAGTTGAGAATGAATATCGGCAGTATGCAGCAGCGTAAAATGAGAAGCTTTTCCTGCTTGCACAGCTTTGTTTTGCGCCATGGCTTTTGCCTTCATTGCGGCATCGCTATGCTGCATGGCCGAAGCTGCTGTTGGCGAAATTAATCCGGCTCCGGCGCCAAGACCAAGGCCTAAGCGGCCGGCCGTTTGCAGAAACTCGCGCCGGCTATTGGCCGATACGGACAAATGCAGGCGTCTTTCCTGTTCAGAAATCCTTTCTGTTTCGCATCCTGTGCATCCACAGCGCTTACCATGTACCTCGTTATTATTACTCATTTGCCCGTTTTATGATTGTTGCTATTTCTTTTCTGCCTGCAAAACCCTCGCATTTTCAATAGGTGGAAAGGGCCCGTACTTATGCTGTTGCTCGGTAAAGCCATCATGATAAGGTCCGAACGGATGATCGATCGGCTTTTTGGTGATATCCGGCCAATCCTGCTTGAGTTCTTTTGACGGCCGTGGTTGTGAATTCACAAAGGCGGCCACATCCCATGCCTCTTCGGTAGAGAGCACCGGGGCATTATGACTGGCTGTGTTAAAAGGCATATTGTCGTACACATATCCCGCAAATCTTGATAATCTAAACAGGCCGGCTCCATTGTTATAACTGTCAGGCCCCCATAATGGCGGATAAAAATATACGGTGCTGCCAGGTTCCTTTTGTCCATCGCCATTTGCCCCATGGCAACTCAGGCAATGCGTATCGTATACTTTTTTACCCCGCAAAGGATCGGCAGCACGATCCAAATATCGCAGGGTTCTAATACCCGAAGTTGCCGGCTTTTCTCCTTTGGGCACTTTGTTGCCTACCCAATTGATATAGGCTAACATGGCTTTCATCTCGTGGCTGTTGGTATCAAGCGGCACGCCATTTAAGCTACGCTCAAAGCAATCGTTTATTCTTTTGGCCACTGATTCTGTGGTTCCACTTCTTTCGCGGAAGCGGGGATATGTTGACGCTACAGCGCCGTAATTATTACCCCATGCTTTCTTCCCGGCATTGAGATGGCAATTCTGGCAGTTCATACCATTGGCAATTGGGTTTATGGATCCTTGCGGCCCAAAATACCTTGCAGTTTGTGCTACCAATTCTTCACCGTAAACCACAAGCGCCCTGTCTTCTCCATGCAGTGTATTGTCCGTGTACAAGCTGGGCGCTGTCCATACAGTATCCTCATTCAGCACAATGTGCGAAGCATAATTAGCCGGCTCGTAGCCATCCTGAAAAGTAAAATATACAAGGCCTAGTGTCATAGCCACAATGGCGTACACTATCCAGTTGGTGGCCCTCCCTTTCCTATCTTCTTCGTTCATGTGTTCTCGTTCGGGGGTCAAATATGCTTCCACATGAAGCCAGCCTTGGTGATAGTAATCACCATAGGGGTTATTACAATGTCAATACCATCAAAACCCTACCTTGATATAACTCCACCCCTGCTCCTGCTTCATTACAATTTCTCCAATACCCATGGGTACAAATTCTCCTGCTTCGATGATTCTCTGTTTATCAATTTTCTTTTCCCGGAGTGTGTTTTCACATACATAAAAATGGATACCCATACTCCGATAATGGCTAATGTTTGCGGCCTGAGTCGATTTCTCTTTCATCATCATTTCTACGCCGGGTCCGTGGGTCACCACTTCTACTTCCACAGTGTTACCCCAACCCTCCTTTAAATGTTTGAGGTTATTCATCAGTCCCTTCCATACCAGGGTATCCGCGCTGCTCATGTGCATCACAATTTTATGCTGCGCCGATAATTGAAACGAAAAAAACAGACCAATCAACAATAACCCGAAAAATTTGACAGACTTCATATAGATATCAGTTTGGGTAAATGTAGCAGAAGCCCGGGTTAGTTTTGTGACAATGGGCACATTTCCTGCTTCGAGCTATAGCCCAGGAAATAGTTTGTGGCGAACAGGTCAAACACGGTCCAAACTGCTCATTTGCTGCGGAGGTTACCAGTTTTTGGTAAAGGATTAATCTATTGCAACAAATTATACAGGTATCGGCGCGAATATGATCTCGTTTGATTCAGATGTAAGATTGTCAGTAACAGCTTTAATTGGTATAATTGCGACCCACTAACTAAAAATAAAATTAGTCATGTCACAATCCATTCTCGACTCAGTACTGAGTTATGTTGGACCATCAGTTATTGAAAAACTGGTGGCCAATCTGGGCGATGAGCCCCAACAAATTAGCGACACAGTAACGGCAGGTATTCCTGTTTTACTCAACGGCATTTTGCAAAAGAGCGGCACTACCGCAGGTTTAGGCAGCATTCTGCATGCCGCCAAAGAGGCAAATGATGATAATGTGCTTGACAATATTGGTGATCTTATTGCCGGTAGCGGAAGCCTGACTCACAAAGCCGGCAGTTTTATCCAATCGTTGTTTGGCGACCAGGAAAGCCATGTGATGCAGGGCATTGCCGACGCAACCGGAGCCAAAAAATCAAGTGTAGGTTCTATTCTCAGGCTGTTGGGTCCGATTATTTTAGCATGGCTAGGCAAGCAGGTTATTTCCAATAAAATGGACAATAAAGGCTTCGCCAGTCATCTTTCTGGTCTTCTACCTTCACTTGCTACTTTGCTACCTGCGTTCTTAAGCTGGGACAAACTTGGCCTGAAAAAGCCTGATGCACTCAAGCACTCGCTGGAAGCGGTGCAGTATACCCTTAGTGGTGATGCCGGTCCTCATACCGTCCCCGTTACCCCCCATATGGCCGAAGAGAAAAAATCAGGCATGGGATGGTTGTTGCCGCTATTGCTTGGCCTGGCTACCATAGCCGCATTGTGGTATTTTTTAGGTAGAGGTGGCGCCGAAACTGAGGTAGTGGCACCGGTTGTAGCCGAAGTAGAAGTGCCAGCGCCCACACCGGTTGTACTTCCTGGTGGCGTGCAATTACCACTTAGCAAAGGTACTATGGAATCGAAATTGCTGGAATTTATGAACGATGCGAGCCGCCCTGCCGGAGAAGACGTTTGGTTCGATTTTGACGACGTAAATTTTGATCTTGGCAGCGCTGTAATCACAAAAGAAAGCGACATTCAGCTATCTAATATTGCCAAGATTTTTGCCGCATTTCCAACAATGAAGGCCAAAGTAGGTGGATATACCGACAGAAGTGGTGATAGCCTTGCCAACCTGACGCTTTCGCAGCAGCGGGCCGATGCAGTTTTTGCCGAACTCAAGCGTTTGGGTGTTGCCGACAGCCAATTGGTTGGTGCCGAAGGTTATGGTTCGCAATTTGCCACGCTGCCAGCAGATGCCACCGAAGAAGCCCGCAGAGTAGATCGCCGTATGGCTTTAAGCGTGAGAGGCAAATAAACGGTACGATATTGTTTTTCAAGTTTTGGATAATTAAAAAGCCCGGCTATTTTGCCGGGCTTTTG
>JAHEMO010000039.1:16323-18425 GCA_024643625.1 Chitinophagaceae bacterium | reverse complement strand
ACTTGTACATGAACTGCGTGGTTTGGGTCTTGATCTGACCTTTGAATAAGCCATTCAAACTTTCATAAAAAACGTGAGCCATCTTCTACGGAAGGTGGCTCTTTTGTAAAGGGTTGTTTGGCTATTGAAGCTTTGCTATAACAAGGGTATATGTACCTAAACTAAAAGGATTTTCGCCCGCAATCCACGTTACCTTTGCAGGGTAGAATTTCGTAACAACAATTGAAAAATGATGCTCAGAAAAAAGTCGAATAAATTTCAAATATTAATGATGAATTACACAAAAAAAGCAATTCCTATTTTCGCTATGTTAGCATTAGGACTCCATAGCTATGCGCAGGATGATGCTGCAGCTCTAGCACAAAAACTTGCCAACCCAGTGGCAGCACTTATCAGTGTTCCATTTCAAAACAATACCGATTATGGCGTTGGGCCACTGAAGGGTAGTCGAAATACCATGAACATTCAGCCTGTAGTGCCAATAAGCCTCACGAAGAATTTAAATTTGATTGCACGTTGGGTTCAGCCCTGGGTTACCCAGTACAATGTTACCGGTATTGGCCAAAAGCAAAATGGATTAGCCGATGCGGTTGTAAGTGCTTTCATAAGCCCTGCTAATAGCAAGAATGGCTTTACCTGGGGTGCGGGGCCGGTATTTTTAGTGCCCGTGGCTACCGAAGATTTACTGGCCACCAAGCAATTGGGTATTGGGCCTACTGCGTTGGCGCTCAAGCAAACCAACGGCTGGACCTTCGGTGCTTTGGTTAATCAAATTTGGGGTGTTAGCGGTGGCGAAAATCGCCCGGAGGTTAACCAAATGTTCATTCAACCTTTTGTAAACTACAACTGGAAGAGTGGTGCCGGTATAGGTGGCAATATGGAGTGGACCAACAACTGGACGGCTGGCAACAGCACGCTTTGGTTAAACCCCACTATCTCGGGCTTAACCAGTTTGGGTAAGCAAAAAACTCAATTCGCCATTGGGCCACGATTTAATTTGGCTGCGCCCGATGCGGTAAAAGCCAAATGGGGCTGGCGGGCCGTAGTGGTTTTTCTGTTTCCTAAGAAATGATGCAATAAAAAGAAGTGGGAAATGCTGTTGGATGTGTCCGGCAGCATTTTTTCTGTTTGTATAATTTATAGGTACTGCAAGTACCCATAGAGTTCTGCTATTATTTTTGGTTATTCACTCATACATCCCTCATGCTTCGTTATCGTATATCTGCTATTTTAGTTGCCTTTAGCGTCAGCTTGCACGCACAGTTTTTAGGGTCCGATTCATTGGCAGTGGTGAAAGCAAAGTATGGCAGTAAGGGTTTTGAATTACAGACAGCGGATAACAGATTTTTATTTCAAATTCAGAGCCGTTTGCAATTTCGTTTTGCAACACCGCAAGATCAGGATCCTGTGAACTTCGATGACTTTTTGGATGATAAAAAAAGAGTCTTCAAACTAAACCGGGCTCGCCTAAAAGTGGGGGGGCATGCCTTTAGGCCATGGATTAAGTATTATTGGGAATATGAATTGAGTCAGTCCAATCTGCTAAACTATACCATTAACATAACCAAGTGGCCCTGGCTTAGCCTGCAGGTAGGGCAATGGAAGGTAGAGTACAGCAGAGAACGGCGTATAAGCAGTGGCGACCAAACCATGGTGGACAGATCGGTAATCAACCGTCCATTTACAGTAGACAGACAGCAAGGCGTTGAATTGTATGGCCGATTGAAAGGAAAGGGTGCCGCGGATTTTAATTATTGGTTAGGTGCATTTACCGGTACCGGCCGCGGCAATACGCAAAACGACGATAGCCACCTTATGTATTTTGGCAGACTGCAGTGGAACATGTTTGGAGAAAGCCTTGACTTTGAAGGAAGTGATGTTGACATCCATGAAAAGCCGGCTGCGATTATTGCAATTAATGGCGTAACCAATCAAAGTCCCTACACGCGCTTTTCGCAAAGTGGGGGAGGGTCGCTTGAGGGGTATGAGAACGGGCTTCCGGGACAGTACCGGGTTAATCAGGCGAACGTAGAAACAGCATTGATGTACAAAGGCTTTAGCTGGCAGTCTGAATTACATTGGAAGGAAATAATAGATAAGCT
>JAHEMO010000039.1:0-16223 GCA_024643625.1 Chitinophagaceae bacterium | reverse complement strand
TTTATTCCGGTGCCATTTATCATTACCGAACCGGCATTGGGTGGTTTTGGCGGCGCATTGGTGCCCATGTTTATTACGCCTAAAAAAAATATTTCGGGCAGGGGATATCAGCCTCCTGATATAACTGCAGGATTTGGCATGTACACCAGCAATGACAGTTGGGGGGTAGGTGTATTTCGCAGCGGCAGCTTGCCTAACGCAGGTCTTAAATACCGTGTAGGCGGCGGTTATTCCGACATCAATATTTCCTTTTACCGAACGCTTCCTGCCGTTGGTGAGAAAGAGTTTGCCTTTAATATGGAAGCCATTCCCGTGTCTTTATCCCTTAGTAAAAAGATTACCCATTCCGGCCTTTATGCAGGTGTACAATACGCTTACCTGCGCACTAAACTTAAGCCGAGATTCCAGGGTTCCGTTCCTGATTTTAT
Source organism: Chitinophagaceae bacterium (assembly GCA_024643625.1). Lineage (GTDB taxonomy): Bacteria > Bacteroidota > Bacteroidia > Chitinophagales > Chitinophagaceae > Phnomibacter. The sequence goes on along the minus strand of JAHEMO010000039.1, from coordinate 15,795 downwards.
AGAAGCGAAGGAATTGGATAACAATATTTCGACAATAGGTACATTTCTTGAATGGGATAAGCGCAATACGATATTTACCCCCGACAAAGGCATTATTGCCCATCTTGCATTTACCGTAAACGACGATTGGACCGGCAGTGATTTCAGCTATCAAAAATTGCTCGAGCGCATAAATTGGTTTACGCAGGTTAAAAGCAATTGGGTAAGCGGATTACGTTTTGAAGGCATTCAGGCATTTGGTAATCCTCCATTTTTTTTATTGCCTGGAATATCCATGCGTGGTATTGCTGCGGCACGTTATCAGGGGCAGTCAACCTATTTGGTGGAAACAGAGCAACGCTTTGATCTAAATCTTCGCTGGAGTGTTTTGGGCTTTGCCGGCTATGGCACTGCAATAGCTAAAAATGAAAAATTTGGCAGCGGAAAAAATGTGTACAATGTTGGGGGAGGTTTACGCTATCTGCTGGCCAGATCATTTAGGTTACGTACAGGCATTGATGTAGCCAAAGGCCCCGACTCCTGGGCATGGTATATTACCTTTGGTCATGCGTGGAACCGATAGCCAATTATGAGGTATGCTAGCTGCGTTTTAGAAGGGATAACCTATCGCAATATTCATGATTAGATTCTGACGTCGCCAGAATTTATCACCCAAATTTATTTCGTCAAATACCCACCGTTCACCATCAGGAAACCATGGTTTTCTTATCGGCATAGCAAGGTCAAAACGAACAATAAACAATGTAACATCAAGCCTGAGGCCAAGTCCGGTGCCAACGGCGAGTTCCTTCATAAAACTGCCAGAGAATTTTGCGCCTGGCTTAAGGCTATCTTCATTGCGCAGCCACACGTTGCCGCCATCTACAAAAAAGGCTCCTTTCAATAATTTGTAAATGGGGAAGCGAATTTCGGAACTCAGTTCAAGCTTTATGTCGCCGGTTTGGTCGGGCAAAAAGCCGCTATCTGCCAATGCGGAGCGATATGTACCCGGGCCAACGGTGCGGGCCCGAAATGCACGCAGCCCATTACTACCACCTGCAAAAAACTGTTTCACAAATGGCAGCACGGTAGAGTTGCCGAACGGTATCCCAATGCCAACATCGATGCGATTAGCCCATTCCATTCCTTTCATGAAACGCCAGTAATAACGAAAGTCCTGCTCGGTTTTAATAAACTGACTGTAAGGAACATTGAATAATAATCGTTGGTTACCATCTTTGACATTAGCACCTTGTATGGAGCCAAAAAGTGCAGCACTTAAATCAACACTGCCATGGTAAAACATGCCATGCGCCACACGCTCGCTATTGTTGCTGTACGTATAGCTATAAGTTGGTCCAAATATTAATTGATTTTCTATCACTCTGGCCAGCGTACTGTCTTTGGCAATTTGTTCCAGATAGGCATCTGTAACTTCTGTGGGATGCGAGTAGGTAATGTCGATAATATTAAGCTTGTGCTCTTTTCGGATATTTTCTTTCCATTGATAGCCAAATGAAGCTCTGAAATGATTAACGGTGTATAGTTTTTGCCTGCGCTGCCATTCGTAACCCAGCGTGGCGGTGGTTGTAGGGGTAAACATGTGCGACTCTTTAAGGCTTACCGGGAAAAATCTGGGCCACTGCAGGCTTGCTTCGCCACCAAAACGATATATATTGAATCCCTGATTTTGGCCGGACTGTTGCCAGTCTATACCTCCGTAAAGTTTTAACTTGAACAATTCTGCACCGTGCAGAAAATTTTTGTTGCGCCAGCTTAGATCCATTTGCGTACCGGAGTAGTTTACGGATGTAGTTTTACCATCTACTTCTAATCTTATGGCTTTCTTTTTGGCTAGCGTGAGGTAATAGCTTACATCAAGTAGTGGCGAGTCTGCCCCCGGTGCTTCGGCGAATCGGTTTCGCACATATTTATAAGTGCCAATATTTACCATACGCGATATGGTGCTATTATGGTCGCTTCGTTTGTACCAATCGCCAGGCGAAAAAAGTAAAGTGCGGGTTATTACCTTTTGCTTTATCTCATGATTGTCATCTACAAAAATTATTTGACCAGTGCTATCAATTCGATGGATACTATCAGCAGCGGCAGCTTCAAGAGAGTAGTTGGGGTAAATGAATACATTGTTGATACGATAAGGGGTTAATGCCTTGTCGGGTGTTTGCGTTTTTATGGTTACAAAAAGGTCTACCTGATTTTCGCCAACTGTGCTATCCGCTTTTATCAAAATGTAATCAGGACTAAAGAAATAATAACCCCGTTCCTTTAGCCTGCCGTCAATGCGCTCCCTCTCTCCTTTTATGGTTTCCAGGTTATAAGGATCGCCGGCTTTTAATACCGATTCTTTTTTGCGTACACGCTTCAATTTGACGCCAATACCCAGACTATCGTTTGGAAACACAACTTTGCGTATGGTGTATTGCACGCCCGGCAGCGCGGTATACGTCACGCTGAGTTGCCGATCTTTGAGCGTGCTGTCAAAGCTTATCCGTCCTGAAAAATAGCCATTGTTGCTAAGGCTTGCTTCGAGGTTGGCAATATTGTTTTCAAAATTTACTTTGCTTGCCAATACCGGTGGTTCACCTAGTTTTCTTCTTATCCAGTTACCCAATCCCTTTTCTTTATTTGGATTACCAAAACTGTTATACACCATCAGTTTGTAGGGTATGCCAAATATCTTTTTGTTGGTGCGTGGTGTGGTTAGTTCTTCAAGGCTTGAGGCAATATCTTTTCGTTTTGATGCGGGTATGTTTTTATCGTCCACCACCACTTTGGACCCGGTATATAAATTATCACCCTCTGGCAAATACTTTGTTGTACTGCAGGATAGTAGTACAGTCAACGTTGCCAATAAGCTATATGTATAAATACTTCTCACATTAATTGTTTAGCAAGGCAATGGCTAGCATGCTATTGGTTAGTTTTTGCTTCTTTTTTTAATTTCTTTTTTTCCTTGGCCGCTTCAAAAAGTTCTCTGAATTTGTCGTAGTCCATACTCAAAACAAAGCCCAATCCGGTTTCAACTACCTGGCCCTGCAGTGATACCTGATATTGATTGCGCCGATAAGCGTGTAACGAGTACCTACCATCCTTGCTGAGCATATAATCCATTCGCACGTCACCGGCAATGTTGTTTGTTTGTTGCCCCTGTAGTTGGGGCCCTTCTACCTGAAAATTGCTACCTACTGTCACTTTCAATCTGTCGTTCAGTAAGGTCTTGCTTACGCCAACGTTGAGGTCGGTTCGGGTTTTTTGCGACCCGGTGCTATAGTCGTCCTCTGAATCCAGGCCAACGTTTATATCAACTCCCTTTACCAGCGATGAGGCAAGGTTATTGATTTGCTCAGTAAGTAGTTTGCTAACGCTTTGCCTTGCCAGTACAGCATAGCTTGTGCTGCTACCGGATGAAAATGGATCATCCTCTACAAAGCGGCCAAGTGCCAATAATGACAGTACCTGTTTGTTTTGCTCGGCAGGTTCACGGCGTATTTGTTCAAGCTTAAGGCGTGTTGCCTCAACTACTTCACTGCTTACATTATAGTTGCCTTCCGGAAGGGTGATATCAAAGCTAATTTCAGGTTTGAGCAACTCACCCTTCATCATCAGCTTTACGTCAAAGGGAAGCCGTTGCTTGTAAGCATTTCTTGCTTCCGGACTTAGATCGGAAATCTGGCTACCCAGTAAATCAATGGGTGCGGCTTTTGCTTTGTAAATGGCAGTAATTTCTACAGTGGCTTCCGTTGGTGAACCTTGCCAGGTTAAGGTACTTCCTGACTCTATTTCAAAATTTCGCTTGAGTAGTGTGATGCTCATGGCATAATTACCTTGTTTGAGCTCATAGGTACCGGTGAGCGATATTTCGCCATCCTTATTCATTGCCGCACTGAGGTTGCCTTCGCCTTTTACGTCAAGGAAGTCTCCGTTAGCCACATCTACAATTATGGTGAACTCAGCGTCTTTGTCTATTTCTACATCGGCCATAAGATTCATGCCCTTGGTGGTAGCCACATTAATGGCGGTTTGCGGTGCTATATAGGTGGAGTCAATTACCGGAGCATCCTGATCGAAAAATTCGACTATGCCCTCACGTTGGCTTACTTCCGGGTCTTCTTCTGGTAGCACAAAAGTAAAGTCGGTATTTTCATTAACGCGGAGATTGCCCGATACTTCCGGCAATTCGACAGAGCCTTTCACCTGCAGGCTTGCATCTACATTCAGGTCGCCATAAAACAATTGATTATCAGCCGCTGTAGATTTTATAAGTTCAAAATCATCGGCTTCCAACTGCAATCCCAAAGTAATGTCAGCAAAACTGTTTATTATGATATTGCCGTTGATGACTGCTTCGTTGTTGGCAGAATCGCGAACAGTGAAATCGGAAAAGTTGACGGTATTATCACGAAATACAATTGACTCGCTATTTAACCTGTATAATGAATTGAGTTGCTTTACCCGAAATGCAGCAGTATCAAAAGATAGTTTGCCATTCACCGATAGTTGTTCCATGGTACCCCTAAATTCAAGCGCTCCTTTTGCAGTGCCTTGCATATCGCGCATTGCACCCATCATAAATCCTTCAAGCGTAGATAGATTCAGGTTTTTTACATCCAGCGTTCCATTATATTCCTTGCTGCTGATTTTATAAGCAGCACCCAATTGAATATCGTTACCCTCTCCTTGCAATACAAGACCTGCAGCCACCCTGTCGGGATTGGTTTGAAAAGCTGATAAGGAAAGTTGCCCAAGTGTGTCGCCGTTAAAGGCAAAATTGTCTACAAGGATTGCTCCCAAATAAATTGGCGATGTGCCGAGGTTTGCAACACCAACTTCACCGTTAATAGTGCCTTCAACATGCAAAGAATCTTTTTGCAAAATATCAGTAACGGTACTTATCTCAAAGTCCTTAAAAGTTAATCCAAGATTTGCATTGGGGGCAATGGGTTCACTTTGCAGGGTAAGCGATTGTGCTTCCGAGGTAAGTACAAATTTATTAGCATAAATACCTGAATCACTATAGACAATGATATTGCTGTCCCCAACCACCCATGGTTTATAATTCAGCACTACTCCATCATGGTCGAGCGATAAGCGGTAGGCTCGGTTTTGTTCGAGTACATTTCCGCCAAGTTTGTACCGTATGCTGTCGGCAATGTCACGGATTCCTATATCAAAACGCAAATTGTTGTTAGCCATGGTGCCGCCAAGTGTGGCCCTTGGTATATCAAAAAGGCTGGTACTGGCATGGTCAATATCTGCTTCCCATTTTAGTTCATCTCCTTCTGTTCTAACGGCCGCTACAGCTTTTTCAATTTTGTTTTTGCCGTACGCCAATTCCGGCACGCGTAAAAGGCTGAATAACAAAGTGGGATTGGTATTTACTGCACCAATCAGGCTAAGGGTATCCTGTAAGCTAAGTTCCGGCAGTAGTTCGGCTAAAATTGGTGAACTGAATATCCTGATGGCAAAGCCAACCTGCTGATTATTGTCGAGCGAATCAATTTCACCGATATCAAAATACTGATCTATAACATGGGTGAAAGCTGCACCTATTTGATCGTATTGAAAAACACCATTTATGGCTGCGTCAGCAATAGGGCTTTTGAGACTCAGACTATTATTACTGTCCACATTCACAGCCTTTAGTCTTACCGTATCCATGTTTACTAATCTGTTACCAACACCAAGTTGTATATCCGAAATGGTCATCTCTCCTGTCAATTTTGCCATATCTACAATGGGAAAATTGGCATCCATTTTGGCATGCACCACAACCGTATCAGTCATAAAGCCTAATTGCAGCAAATCAATCCGCTCGGCTGCTAATTGGGCGGTAAATGCAGGTGCCTCTTTGGTAAGATCAAGTGTCCCTGTCAAAGCAAAATCTGCATTGGGGTCATCCATTTTTGCATCAAAAACATATGTACCTGCAGTAGCATCAGCCTCCAATACCAGGTTATGATAGTTATAGCCATTGTACTGCAGTTGCTCAATGGTACCATCGGCATGTGCGTTTAACGTTTGCGGATTAAAGCCCTTGCCTTTTACGTGTAACGCAAAACTGGTGCTACCAAGCGTACTGTCCTGTCCCAGCAGTTTTCCCAATTGAAAACCTTTCATTGAAGTCTGTAAATCGTAGGTCGCTTTTTCGGCATTGGTAAATTGCGCAAGGGTGCCCGCAATGGAAAGATTGCCCATCGAGGTAATACCTTTCAGGTTCACGTTCATGCGCTGCATATTACCGGCAATACGGCCGGTAATGTTCATGTTCCGCGGCAGTGTAATATTATCGGGAATTGTTCCTTTTGGCAACATCCCTTTTAGTGCCCGGTCGGTGGTGCTTAATTGCCTTATGGTAAGGTCTGCCGACAGGCGATCCGGGTCGGTAACATTTGCCAGCTTTCCGCTGATGTCAATGATGCCCTCTCCAAAGGCATTGATGCGCAGCGAAGGAATACTAAGATTGCTTAAAGGCCCCTGAACCGCGCCATCAATGTTTACAATATCATTGCGATGGGTGGCAAAAAAAGGTTGCTGAATAAGGTCCGGAACAAAAATGAGGATATCACTAACGGCTATGCTGCTCTTTTGCAGTATGGCATCAATAAAAAGCAAATTGATGTTTTTGCCAACTGCTGCAAGTGAAGGATAACGGGCACCAATGGTATGTTGTAAGGATGTTCGGGGTGTACGCAATTGAAAATCCCGCAGGTAGGCTTCGTTGTTGGTATATAGCAGATTGCCTTTGAGTTCCTGCACATCAAGCCCCGACTTTTCCTGCAGCGCCAAATGAAGTACAGCAGCTGATGTAGAATCGGATCGGAAGTAAATATCATTAGCCTGCAAAGTGAGGTGCTGAATATCCAAATGGCTGTAATCAATACCCCTGGTCAATGTTGGTGCATTGTTGTCATTGTATCGAAAGCTTATCTCTTTCAGGTCGGTGTTTTTTACACTAAACATCCAACCCAAATCGGCGGCCTTGTCGATGGTGGTATCTACGGTTTCGGACACTTTACGGGCCACTTCTTTGGCTGCTGGTGAGGCACCAAGTTCAAAAGCACCGGATGTCTGATCCAGGGCGATATTGTCTATAATGATTTGCTTATTGCGCAAATCGGTATTTTGTATTTGAAGCAGGAGCTTACCCATATTCAGTTGGCCTGCTATGGACTCAATGCTGTTGTTATAATCAATATTGATATCCTGTAGCGCTATAGGGCCGAATTTGAGGTCGGGCATTGTGGCAGGATCTTCTATGCCTTCAACGGGTTTGTCTTCTTCAATTTGGGGCGCAAGGGGCTTGTATTGCCGAAAGCTGGCCTGCACGCCGTTGAGGTTTATACCCTCAACCACAAAGCGCATGCTGTCTATATCAAACTTATTAAATCGGGTATCGAAATGTTGTAGCCCTGCTACCAAATCATATCCCGCATAATCGTCTTTATACAATACCCTTACATTATCGAGCAGCACATCACCAATATTGATGCGCATACCACCACTTGTATCAGCGGGCGTTTCTTCATTGCCTGTAAAGGCATTTATAGCATAGTCAAAATTAAAAACACCGAGGCTATCACGTTTTACTTTTGCTGTGATGTTGTCAAGCGCTATTGTGCTAAGATTTACTTCGCTGAAAAGCAAGGCAAACATCCCGATATCAACTTTTATCTTTCCTGCGGCCAAAAGCGTATCGCCGGTTTGGTCTTCAGCATAAAGGCCTTCAAGTACCACTGCCTTTGGGAAATGTATTTTTAGTTTTTGGATGGCAAAGGGGGTTCCTATTTTACCACTCACGTACTGCACAATTTGTTTGCGGGCAAAATTTTGTACCGGTGGCAGTTGTATGGCAATCAGTATCAGCACCACCAAGCCCAGCACAACCCCAACCAACCACAGCAGAATGCGCATTATCCTGCGTGGCAACGATTTCTTTGGTGTGATTAATTTTGCTGGCTTACTCAATTTGGTAAATAATGCGCTTAAGTGTCTTTATAAATATTGTTGAAATTAGCCAAACTGATCATCGCCGCCTTTTTCGCTACAATATTGCGCAATTTCCGGATTATTATGCAAACAGCAATAGTTGGCGTTGGATTGTCCGGTCTGCCAATGACTGTAGCTGCTATTTAACCTGGATTTTGTTTTTACTGCTCATTGATGGTTCAAAGTATACGCGCATAAAAGCTGCATTGCCGCAGTATGCATTCAAAAAAAATAATACATTGCGCCAAAGGAATTCCTCATGAAACTAAGGATTGCTGCAACAGTCCTGCGCATGGCAATATTCATTGTTTTGATATTACATGCTGCAGCGGTACTCGCACAGGTTAGGTTGTATAGTGAATGTAATTACCATGGCCGCGTGGTTACGCTACAGCCTGGAAATTTCTACAGTGCAGAACAAGCCGGCATACGAAATACCCGAACACAATCGATTGTGGTGCCCGCCGGCTACCGCGTAGAGCTGTATAGCGAATATGATCTTAGCGGCAGAGCCTTTGTAGCCACCAGTAACCAGAGTTGTTTGGGTAGTAATGTGCCTGCTTTTGTACAATCCATAAGGGTTGTGTATAGCGGCGCAAATAACGGAAACGCAACCAACCAGAACGTCGTAAGGCTTCATGCCAGTTGCAACTTTAGCGGTACCCACTATTTATTACCTCCCGGCGAATACCCGACTTTACGGAATACGATTGGCAATAATGCGCTTTCGTCTTTTCAAATTCCGGAGGGTATGGTTCTCGAAATATTTGAGCAGGACAATTTTGGAGGAGCATCTACAGGCCCCATTTCTATTGACAATGTTTGCCTTAACGGCGCATGGAATAACCGGGCATCAAGCGCAAAAGTTTATTACCGTAGCAACGGTGATTGGCATCCACCGGTGCAGCCGCCAATAGAATCAAATGAAAATGTGGTTCAGGTTTTTCCCTCCTGTAACTATATGGGACAAGCCTTTACTTTCCGGCCAGGGGATTACAATAACCTTCCGCGGGACATGGATAACCGAAGTCCATCATCCATCAGAATTCCGCAAGGCATGACAGTAACATTTTACAGCCAAACAAATTTGAATGGCGGAGTGCTGGGTAAGTACACGGCCAATAATGCCTGCATGAGTTATCTGGTGCAGTTTTCAGGAAGATCAATGCGGATTACAGGCTCGGCAGAACCGCCAAGTGGTCCAGGACCCGGCACATCAATTGCCGTTTACGATCGTTGTTATTATTCCGGAAAACATGTGAACCTTGGCGTAGGGCGTTTTGCTTCTTTAGCCAATATCGGGGGATTATCGCCAGCGTCTATGATTGTTCCAAGAGGCTATGCCATTACCTTGTATCAGGGCCGAAATTTTACGGGGGCATCCAGCGGAAGAATTACAAGTAATAACACTTGCCTGAGTAGTGCTTTTAACGGACGAACCGGATCCATTGTGGTGGAATATACCGGTGCTACGGCAGAACAGCCAATAGATCGGGAAGAGGGAATTTCCATTTATCAGGATTGTGGTTATCGTGGTGCTAATCGTAAGTTAATGAGTGGCAATTATGCCAGCAGCGCATCTTTTGGCGTAAGTATAGCGGCATTGCGTATTCCGCAGGGGTATGAAGTGCAACTGTTTACCGGAAGCAATTTCACGGGGCAGTCATCGGGCAGGCTAACTGCAAACAATCAATGTTTAAGCGCCAGCTTTCGCAACAGGGTGAGGTCGATTAGAGTAACGTACTATGGCAGGGCTCCACGTACGGAGTTATTGGATGAGTAACCTCCTGGAAGCCATGGCTGATTAACGATGTTGGTCAATGAGGATATTGTTGCCATCCGGATCGGTAAGCGTTATGTATTCCGGTCCGGTGGTGGAGGCATCCGCTTCACGGGTTAGGGTAATGGCCGCATCTTTCAATAGTTGTTGAATTTGCCTTACGTCCTCAAAATCATCAATGGGTTGGGCATCGTAATTCCAGCCGGGGTTAAAGGTGAGAATATTACCGGCAAACATGCCTTGAAACAGGCCGATGATGGCGTTTTCATTGCGTAGCACTACCCATCCCTGACTCATATTGCCGCCGCGTTGCACAAAGCCGAGTTTCTCATAGAAGGCTTTGGATGTTTCAATATTTTTTACGGATAAGCTTATTGAAAATGCGCCTAGTTTCATGTGAATAATTTTGATGAAATATACAAACCAAAAAAGTGGCGTGCAAAATTTGGGTCAGACTTTATTTCCCACTTCATTGCACCGGTAAAGTACTATTGCTTTTATCAACCCAATGGGTAATGGCCTGTTGTGCGCGAATTGAATTGCGCCCTTTGATGAAGTGTAATCCGCAAGTTCGGCTGCAAATGCTTGTATGGGTGATGGCGTAGGGTAGAAGCCAATATGCGATTTGTATGCAGCGTAGTACACCAGCGTCTTACCTTGTTTGAAAGCCGGCATATTGTAGCTGATGGTTTCCGATGCCTCCGGGGCCGCTTCATGTATGGCTTTGCGCATAGCATTGAGACGCTCTAGTACGTCACCATCAAAACATGCATGGTAGGCATTGATGGAATCAAATTTTATGCTGCCATACGGCGATGCTTTTTTGGGTTGGCTTGACATATAGAATGATTAACGTGCTTTAAAGGTAATGCATCAACGGCACCATTTATTTCTCCCTTACATCTTCAGTTTGGTATAGTGAATGGTAGCATGCGGGGCCATAGCTATTGCCTACAAGAATGCCTGCCCAAAACGAAAAAGTAACCCGGTAGCTATGGCAATGCCAAAACTTAACAGCGTGCCTGCCAAAATATATTCGGTAAGCTTGCGGTCTTTGGCTCTTGAGAGATCACTAAAACGTAAAATTGATTTTGCGGCAATAAGAAAACCTATGGCGCTCCATTGGTTAAGTACAATAAAAACGAATACCAGCAGACGCTCCAGCATGCCGATGTATTTGCCGGCGTTGCGTAGTGATTCTTCCTGCGTTAGTTCGGCAAATTGCCAGCTGCTCAGCAGGTTTTTGATAACCACTGCTGATACCTGTGTAAGCACGATGGTGGCCAGACCAAACATGAGCAAAAAGCTTGTTGATTGACTATTCATGGGCCAGGGCAGGGGATGGTACAAATGGTACACCCATGCCAGTATGGCCAAGTGCGCCAACTGATCGAGAATGAACAACAGATGCTTTTTCGGCCAATATTTTTGCAGCAATAGTTTGAGGCTGTCAATTACAAAATGGCTGATAAGAATGATGACCATGCCGCGCCAATAGGAAAAATTAAAGCCAAGTACGCATACCAATACTACAGCATGCACCAGCATGTGTTTGTACAGCGCCCATGAGCCCAGCTTTTTTGCCTGCTTATCTTTTACCCATGCCTCGGGTTGCAACACAAAGTCGCCCAGCACATGCGCCAGTAATAATTGAATGGCCAGTAATATCATAAGTGCTGTATGAGCATGCGGTAATAATTTTCCATGCGCTTTATTTCATCGTAACCCCCGCGCTTTAGGGTTTCGCTGATGGTGCTTTGCGATTTACCTACCTGTTGTGCTATTTCCTGTTGGCTAAGTTCGGGTTGTTCCAGCATGGTGCGGATAAGTGTGGCCACTGTTTCGCTCCAGTTGTCCATGGTTAGGGTAGCCAGCACCAGCATGGTATTCAGGGTCTCGTCCATGGCCGGTTGGCCCGAGGCTATGGCCATGGTATTTTTCTTTAGTCCATCAAAGCAGTCGCCGGAACGGATAAATGCTGTGCCCGTGGCTTCGGTTATTTTACCCGCCGCCGTATCCCTTTCACCCAGGCCTATGCCTATTCTTACATCTGTTTTGGATACTTGTTTTATGGCTGCCTTCAGGTGAATAGCGGCCAGCAAACCTTCAGCGGCGGGCAGAGCCAGTTGAAAGCTGTCGCCGCGGAAAATTTCCCAATCACCCGGCTCGGCGCCATAGCCTGACAATACGGCTTTGAGCTCGCTTTGCCAGGTGCTGCTGTCGCTTTGCCTTGAGTTGATTATATCGCCGGTTATTACTGCTATCATCGCCAATGGAGACAAATATCGTGTTATTATCCGATAATGTCAAATATCGTATTATTATCCGATAATTTGTTTATTCGGTTTATTGTACGATAAAATAGCCTATATAAGCTCCTGCAGAGTAGTTTGAATGTATTTACAGGGTAAAGAGCGAATTAGTGCAAACTGGTATGCCAATCTTGCCCCCATTAGTTTTTCTACCGCAATCCTTATCTTCCTTGCACAAAAACTGGCTATGAAAAATTGGTTATTGACCTTCTCCATGCTGTGTCTGTCGTCTTCGGTTTTCGCGCAATCTTTTGCCATAACCATCGCCGGCGAACGGCATAAGCAGCCCCTTGATGGCAGACTGCTGCTATTGCTGGCTGATAACAACAGCCGCGAACCACGTTTTCAGGTAAATGATGCCCTGAGCACACAAATGGTATTTGGCATAGATGTGGAACAATGGCGTCCCGGCACGACGCAAACAGTGGATGCCACGGCTTTTGGTTACCCTATTGAGCGCCTCAGCCAAATACCTGCGGGCGATTACTACGCTCAGGTGGTTTTTCACCGATACGAAACCTTTACCCTGGCCAACGGCAAAACGGTGAAACTACCCATGGACAGGGGAGAGGGACAACACTGGAATCAGGCTCCCGGCAATCTGTATAGCAAGCCGGTAAAACTGAGCATCAATCCCGGCGAAGCCGCGCCATTTACCTTAACCATCGATAGTGAGATACCACCTATTGCGCCGCCCGAAGACAGTAAATATGTAAAGCATATCAGGATAAAAAGCGAAAAGCTGAGTGCCTTTTGGGGACGCCCCATGTACCTGGGTGCGCATGTGCTGCTGCCGGAGGGATTCGATGATCACCCTGATGTAAAATACCCGCTGGCCATCATGCATGGCCATTTCCCCGGCGACTTTGGCAACTGGCGAACCATACCACCCGATGCGAACCTGAAGCCCGATACCAATACCCGTTTTCGCATAAGCGGTTACAATATTTTAGAACAGCAGGAACAGTACAATTTTTACAAACTGTGGACTGGTAAAAATTTTCCCCGCGTGATAGCAATAGAAATACAACACGCCACACCTTACTACGATGATAGCTATGCCGTAAACAGTGCAAGTCAGGGACCCTGGGGCGATGCCATTACTTACGAATTGATACCCGAAATAGAGCGACGCTTTCGCGGCATAGGACAGGGATGGGCCCGATTTATGTATGGCGGCAGCACAGGCGGATGGGAAGCACTGGCCGCACAGGTTTTTTACCCCGATGAATATAACGGCTGCTACGCCGCATGCCCCGATCCCATCAGCTTTGACCATTACACCACCACCAATATTTACACGGATAGAAATGCATACTACCGCGAGGGCAGTTTCAGACAATTGGAGCGACCGGCCTACCGCGATTCATTGGGGCATGTAAGTGCTACCATACGCAGCATGAACCACAGAGAGTTGGCGCTTGGCACAAATAGCCGAAGCGGCGATCAGTTTGATATTTGGGAAGCCACTTATTCGCCTATGAATGCCGATGGATATCCTCAACGCATTTTTGATAAATACACCGGTGTAATAAATAAAGAAGTTGCAGCCTATTGGAAGGAGCATTACGACCTGGCGCATATCATACAACGCGATTGGCCACGTATAGGGGAAAAGCTAAAAGGCAAGATTCATATCTACGTGGGTGAGATGGATAATTATTACCTGAACAATGCGGTATACAGTGCCGAAGATGTATTGAAAAAATTGCGCAATCCCAATTGTCAGTGCGAAGTAGACTATGGCGATAGGGATGAGCATTGCTGGAATGGCGACCATGTGAATCCTAATTATATCAGCCGGTTGCGCTATCATCAAATGTTTATCACCCGTTGGGCCGAAGAAGTTAAAAGTCGCGCACCTAAAGGGGCAGATGTAAAAAGCTGGCGGTATTGATAATGATCAGGCACTGAAAATCCGCTATTGAAAATTACTATTTACTCTTGCCATACAGCTATAGCGTGGAGTGTAATATTCCGGTATTCTTACTTCAGGCTATTGCGAAAAGCCGAAACAATCTGATCCGTAGATTGATATGCTATCGTTTCGTTGATGAATAGCATGAGGCGGTTATTGGCATCGGGCGATAGCACCTGTATTTGATACAAGCTGGATAATATCCTCTGCATCTTTTTACCATCAGCACCGTTGGGCAATTGCATAAAGCAAATATTGGTGCCATACTTCGGTGTGGTAAAAATAACACCCGGTATTTGAACCAATGCCTCTACTATAGTTTGCCATTTATTTTTTGCAGCCATTATGCGCTCATCAAATTTTTCCATGCGATGCAATGCCATGGCAGCATTGGCCCAATTGCCATACATGGTGCCACCATGCACTTTTATCAGATGCGGCATTTGATCAATAATATTGGCAGGTCCGCAAAGTACCGCACCTGCGGCTGCGCCAAAATATTTGTACAGCGAAATGTAAACGGTATCAAACTCGTTGGCATAATCTTTAATGGATACGCCGCTCCATGCCGAAGCAATAAATAATCTCGCCCCATCAAGATGCATAGGGATTCCTTTGCCAACGCAATAATTTCGGATGGCTCTGATAGTTTCTATTGGCACATACTGTCCCTCTGCACGGCGTACCGGGCATTCAATGGCTACAGCACCTATGCCCGAATCAAATACTTCCTGCCGGGGTAAGTTTTTAATAGCCTGTTCCAATTCCTGTTGGTCGAACGCTGATTTATTACTACCCAACGGCATCAGTCGCTTTTGAAAAACAGTTTGCGCAGCATCAGCTTCGTCTCTATAAATATGACTCAGGTCCTGTACAAATATTTTTGCTTTGTTGCCACTAAGCACTGCCATGGCCAGTTGATTAGCCATGGTACCCGTAGGCATAAAAATAGCTTTTTCCTTTCCCGTAATGCTTGCCATTTGCTGCTCCAAAGCCGTTACAGCTCCACCATTACCATAGCTGTCTTTACCAAAGTTTTCCGTAAGCGAAAGTTGCGATAGCGTGGCTACATAATCTGCCGGCTCAAACATTTCGCCATCACCTAAAAACCGAACGGTACCATTTGAAGATGGCTTAAATCTTTCCTCATCAACAATATCCTGAGCCGAAAAAACTGTTGCCGGCAGTATGGCCGGAAGCAAACCTGCAGCACTTAGTTTTATTAACTGCCGCCGGTTGATGGGGTTGGTATTTTTCATGCTTTGGTGTCTTAAACCGATGGCTAAAAGTAACGGTAACGCCTTGGCCTCCAATAATTTTTCGCGATAAAAGGCCAGACTATTTTTTGCGGGGGAGAAGTAATTTTTACCTGCGCAATGCCAGCACACCAAGTACAGGCCCGGGTGCCAATAACAGAAACAAATAAGGCATCGTTATAACTGAAGAAAATAACTCAAGACATTGCATACTTACAATAGTGAGGCTAAAGCCAATGCAATTAACAATGGTAAGCGAACTGCCCCGAATTTCAGCCGGTGCTGCGCTGGCTATAAGGGTTGAAAACATTGGCGAATCTGCAATAACAACAGCGCCCCAAAACAACAGAAATACCAACAGCAAACCCACACTGCTTTGCTGCAAAAACAAGGGTGATGCTACGCAGCAAATACCTGATGCTACCAATGCTATAGTTGCCAGCCGCCTTGCACCCCATTTATGCGATAGCATGCCCGCAAAGCCACAGGACAAAGCCCCAATACCAATGATGGTAAAGCTCCAAAAGGGCACACTTATTTTGC
>JAHEMO010000038.1 GCA_024643625.1 Chitinophagaceae bacterium | reverse complement strand
GTCCTCTCTTTTGTAAGTGCCGGATGGTTAAGAAATAACTGGTGGGGAAATACCAATGAAACCTGCGATCCGTATACCATCTCGTTATTGCCCACTATCATGCCTCAACAAACAATAGGCATACACTATTGTTGTACCATCCAAAGTTGAATATTCTATTTATGGAGCAGATAAAAGGTAAGCATGTTTTGGTAGCAGGGGCTACGGGTGGTATCGGTATGCAATTGGTAAAATTGCTGGCCGGAAGTGGCGCCAATCTTTTTGTTACCGGTCGTAACAGAGAAAAACTTACTGCCCTTGAAAATGATTTTAATATCAAGCCATCTCAGGTGTTTGCTGTTGATTTAACAAATGCCAACGAAGTAGAGCAAATGGCAGCATCGATACACGCAAGCGTGCCTCAAATTGACATTCTGATCAATGTTTCTGGTATTGGTATCATAAAAAGTATGGATAGCCTTTCCATAGACGATTTCACGCGCACTGTGCAAACGAATCTATTTGCCAGCTTTTATCTGGTAAAAGCATTATTGCCGCGCATGAAAGAGTCGAAGAAGGGACTTATAGTAAATGTGCCTGGCGTATTGGGCAAGGTACCCATGGCGGGAGCTGCAGCCTATAGCGCCAGTAAGTATGGATTGGTGGGCATGATGCAAAGCATAAGGGAAGAGCTAAAGCGAACTGATATCCGCATTACCAATCTTTTCCTGGGCGGGGTAGATTCTCCTTTTTGGGACAATATTGATTTGCGCGTTCAGCGGGAAAAAATGATACAGGAACTGGAGGCTGCCCGCGCCATATGGTTTTTATGTCAGCAGCCCTTAAGTGGCGTTGTTAGCGAAATGGTGTTGCAACCCTTTAACCATCAGGCTATTTAATATACGTGGCAAGCCATTCTTAATTATTGACTTTATTGCCAGTTGGGTTATACTTGCAACCTCCTATTTTCGGAGACTAAATCTTGCTTCCATGTCCGTGGTTTCTAAATCGCATATAGCCTTTGACAATACAGAAATTGCTTTTGCCTATAAATCGGATGATGACCTCAAGGCTGCGAACTTTTTGTTTAGCAGTATGGGTTTCGAGTGGCTGGTAAAAATTGGTACGCGTATTACGCCATGGGCGGTAAGGAGCGGATTGCCCATCAAAGGCATGATTCGAAAAACAATTTTCAGGCAGTTTGTAGGGGGTGAAAGTCTTGATGCGACCAAGGTGGTAGCCAACATGCTGGCAGGCTATAATGTTCAGAGTATATTGGACTACGGCGTGGAGGGCGGCGAAGATGGAGAAGATGGTTTTGACCATAGCATGCAGGAGTTTTTAAAAGTGATTGATTATGCCTCCGGCGTGCCTTCAGTTCCATTCATAAGTATTAAGGTTACGGGCATTGCGCGATTTGCTTTACTGGAAAAATTGGATGATTTGATGCATGCCGGTACAGACACGCTGGTCAACCGTTATCAAAAAGCGCTCTCACTGTTGGGGCAAAATGAGCAGGCAGAATGGGGCAGGGTAGTGGAACGCATGCAAATGCTTTGTGAGCGGGCTGCCGAAAAACAAGTGGCTGTACTGGTAGATGCTGAAGAAACCTGGATTCAAGACCCGGTGGATGCGCTTACCTGTATTATGATGGACAAGTATAACAGGCATACATGTTTTGTTTACAATACCGTTCAGTTGTACCGTCACGACCGGTTGCCGTTTCTACGGAGTATGGTGGAGGCTGCCAAACTGCGCAATTTTATTTTAGGCGCAAAACTTGTGAGAGGCGCTTATATGGAAAAAGAAAGGCATAGAGCGGAAGACAAAAACTACCCAAGCCCAATTCAGCCTGATAAAGAAAGTACAGACCGCGACTATGATGAGGCCATCCAGCTATGCCTGGATCATCTGGAATCGGTAGCGGTAATTGTGGCCACCCATAATGAGCACAGTAACCGATTGGCTGCTGAGCTCGTTATGAAAAAGGGTTTGCCGCACAACCACCCACACGTGCATTTCAGCCAACTGTATGGAATGAGTGATAACATAACCTTTAATCTGGCCCATGCCGGTTTTAGCGTTAGTAAATATGTGCCATTTGGACCCATTGAGGACGTAGTACCCTACCTCATGCGCAGGGCGCAGGAAAACAGCAGTGTAGGTGGCCAAACGGGCCGTGAACTCCTGCTCCTGCGAAAAGAAATGAAACGGCGGAGCATAAAATAATCCGTTCAATGGGTCATAATGCCCTGTGTGGGACAATTTGCTTCGGCAAAATTCGTTTATGTTACGCCTAATAATTTACATTTACGCTCAGAAAATCATTAGCCTATCGCCTCATTTCTACCCTTACTGCAATAAATAGAAACAACTGTTTTACCATTGCAGCGATTTTCTAAACCGATTGAACATCAATTAACTGTACCAAACAAACTTGCTGAAATGAGGATTGTATCCAAATTGTTTTGCCTTGCTGCTATGCTGCTAACCATGGCAGCTTCCTACGCGCAAAACTCAGGAACTATAAATGTAGTTACCACGGCCGTGCCCTTTTTGCGTATCGCACCTGATTCGCGCTCCGGTGGCATGGGCGATTTGGGTGTAGCTACCGCACCCGATGCAAACAGTACTTTTTGGAACGGGGCTAAGACTGTTTTTAATGAAGAACGAGGTGGTATATCACTTACCTACACGCCCTGGCTGCGCGACCTGGGACTGAATGATGTATTTCTGGCGGCCCTTGCCGGGTACTATAAAATAAATGAGCAATCAGCGATTAGCGGCTCTATGCGCTTTTTCGATTTAGGTGAGATTCAGTTTACAGACTTTAACGGCAATCCTCTAAGTACAGGTCGGCCTACCGAAATTGGTCTTGACGTTGGTTATAGCCTTAAAATGAATGACCGTTGGAGTGCAGGTGCAGCTTTGCGATATATCAACAGCAACCTGGCTCGCGGCTATAGCAGCAGCAGTGGCGTTACCTACAAAGCAGCTAGCACGGTAGCCGGTGATGTTACCCTCTTTTATAATGGTGTTGACGAAGTAGGTAAAGGTTTACGCTTTGGCTTTGCCCTTACTAATCTGGGAGGTAAAGTGAGCTACACTTCTAACGCACAGGAACAGGACTATATTCCAGCTAACATGGGCATCGGGGTATCGTATACAGCCGCCTTCGACGATATGAACAAGCTGATGTTTGGTTTGGATATCAATAAATTACTGGTGCCTACGCCGCCCATTTTTACTGGCGATAGCGCAACAGACGCACAAAATTTGTTTGAGTACCGCAACAAAGGCGTAGTGCAAAGCTGGTTTAGCTCATTTGGCGACAGCGATAATGAATTGCAGGAATTTATGTTTAGCCTCGGAACAGAGTACAGCTACCAGGACAAGTTTTTTGTAAGGGCGGGCTACTTTTATGAAAACCCCAATAAAGGCAATAGAAAATATGCCACCGCCGGCATCGGATTACGTTTCAATACCCTCGGATTGGATTTGAGCTATCTTATACCGAGTGGCAATGGCACCAATCGTAACCCGCTAAGCAATACGGTTCGTTTTAGCCTGCTGTTCAATTTTGGCGGAGAATCATCCTTCTGATTATTTCGAAATTTCATTATGCTTAGAATTGGTTCCGGCATCGATTTTCATCAATTGGTAGAGGGCCGCGAGTTTTGGCTTGGCGGCGTAAAAATTAATCACCACAAAGGTGCTCTTGGCCATAGCGATGCCGATGTTTTGCTGCACGCCATTTGTGATGCGTTATTAGGAACGCTCGCCCTCGGCGATATTGGCACTCATTTTCCTGATACCGATATGCAATGGAAAGATGTGGATAGCAAGAAGCTGCTTGAAGTTTGCAGAGACAAGGTTGCCATGCATGGTTACAAAATTTGTAATGTCGACAGCACCGTATTGTTGCAAGAGCCAAAAATTAAACCTTATATCGATCAGATGCAGTTGGTAATCAGCAGCATTTTGCATATTACGCTTGATGCGGTAAGCATTAAAGCAACTACCACCGAACATATGGGTTTCACCGGTCGGGGCGAAGGAATTGTTGCACAAGCAACTGTGCTGGTGCAAAAACAAATAGAAGATTAATACCGTATCATTTTGGCCTCTATTCCGGTTCAAATTATCAACAAAAGCAACAATCCGTTGCCTGCTTATGCAACTGCGGGCGCTGCCGGCATGGATCTTCAGGCATTCTTACCATGGTCGCATACGCTACAACCCGGCGAACGTGAAGCTATACCCACCGGACTTTTCTTAGCGATTCCCGAAGGTTACGAAGCACAAATAAGGCCTCGTAGTGGCCTGGCGCTAAAGCATGGCATTACCTGCCTCAATAGCCCCGGCACCATTGACAGCGATTACAGGGGTGAAGTAAAAGTAATTCTTGCGAACCTTGGAGAGGAGTCATTTACCATTGAAACAGGTGACAGAATTGCACAGATTGTTTTTCAACCCGTAACACAGGCGCAATGGCAAACTAGCGATGCGCTTGCAGAAACAGCAAGGGGTGCAGGTGGTTTTGGCCACACCGGAAAATGACCTTGCACTTCACTTTTTGTGCAAGTAAACAAGGCCTCCGCTACAGTCGGCCTGATCCTTTAAGCAGTGCAGTTAGATCACCATTAAATGCAGTCTGTTTCATTAATTCTTCCAGCGAAAGGTGCATCCGGTAACGCCAATAGTGTTTGGGATTGGCCGGCACGTTAATGCGTTCTTCGTTTGGATTTTCCCGACGAATACTTTCATCGCTGCCCAGTAAATCCTGCAGTTGGAAAATACTCCACATAGCAGGGCTATATAAATGTTGGGTAACGATGGCCCGGTTTATCCAACCCTGGCAATAAAATGGTGACCCGCCATATTGACCTAACTCGCTATTGTAAAACAGTTGGGAATTGTCTGTATTTTCTTCCCACCACCCGCGTATTGTACTCATATCGTGGGTACTTGGTGTAACCACGCTTAGGTAAGGCGCATCGGCAGGATGAAAGAATTTTTTAGATGGGTCCTTGGGCATCCGCTGAATTTCAAGGCTTAGCAATCCCAGATCACGCATTACACCGGGCACGCATTCCGGTACCATGCCCAGATCCTCCCCACAAATCAGCATTTTGGTGGCGCTTTTCAGGGCCGGTAATTTTTGCATGGCTTGCTGGCGCCAAAATTCATCCTGTCGGCGGAAGAAATAGTTCACATATAAGTCGCGAAGTTGCGAACGAACCTGCTCATCGAGGTACTGCCAGCTTTTGGTGTCCTCCACGGCAATCCTGAAGTGGAATTGGTTTTCCGGATCACTGGCATCTGCAAACAATATTATGTTGCTGTTGAGGTCAAATAGTTTGAATTTCAACCACTCCGGTACTTCGGCATGTGCTGCAAACCAGGCTTCTACTTTTCGCTGCGTGTTTACCTCTTCTTTAAGTGCATAATTACCCCATCCCTTATCGTCAAGGAAATTTTCAAAAGCATATTGGGCCTCTTCGCCGAAAAATTCCTGTACGATTTCGTAGTTGATAAATGGTTTGGTATATCTGTCATAATCAAACCAAATAGCCCGTTCGGCAAACTCGTTTTTGTGCACCGGCAGGCAGGGGACAAAATGGCCCATGATACCTTCAATAGCATGATTGGGAATACTCCAAATTCGAAAGAAGCCAAGAATATGGTCAATTCTAAAGGCATCGAAGTATTCGCTCATTTGTGCAAATCGTCTTTTCCACCAAACAAAGCCATCAGCCTGCATACGCTGCCAGTTGTAGGTTGGAAAACCCCAGTTTTGGCCCTTTATGGCAAAATCGTCGGGTGGCGCCCCCGCCTGATACTCCATGTTATAGAGTTCAGGTTCTACCCAAGCATCACAACTGTAGCGGTAGATGCCAATGGGCAAGTCGCCTTTTAAGATAATGCCTTTGCTATGGGTATAGTCTACAGCATTTTTGAGCTGTTTGTGTAAATGGTATTGTACAAAAAGATGGATACCTACCTGATCGAATGATTTATTCTTCTCATTAAAAAGTCTGGCAATAGCGGCAGCATTGTAGGAGCTATGGGTTTTCCAAACGCTGCAATCGGCGGATTTATACCTGTTGCGCAGGTAGCAGAATGCCGCGTAGGGCAAAAGCCATTCACTATTTTGGACAAAAAACTGTTGATAATCTTTTTCGGCAAGCCAATCTTTTTTTAATGCCGGATAAAGCTTTTTAATGGCCTGCCATTTGGCACTCATTACGGCTTCATAATCTACCTCCGGCAAGGCGTTTAGCGCTTCCTGCTTTTTTAATATCGGGGATATTAATGCCGCATTTTCTTCTCCTGCCACCATCCCAATATTTAGATAAATAGGATGCAGGCCAAAAACTGAAATGGGGGCGTATGGATAGCTGTCGGTCCAGTTATGGGTGGAGGTAGTATCGTTTACCGGCAGCAGTTGAATCAGGTTTAGGCCCACCTGTGCCGACCAATCGGCCAACTGCCGTATATCGGTGAATTCACCAACCCCAAAACTTTTGCTGGTTCGCAAACTAAAAACGGGTATTGCCACACCTGCACCGCGAAAGTTAGGATGGGGTAGTTGGATAAAGCCATCGTGCAGTATGCTAAACTGTCGTTTTCCAATACCGAAAAGCACCCGGTTATCACCGTCTTCCCAACGCAAAAACTCGCCTGATTGGGTGTCAACAATGCCATATTTATAGGCTATTGGGAATGTTGCATCGCTTAGGTTCACTTCTAATTCAAACCACTCGGCGTTTTCCCGCATCCACAAGCCGTTAGCTGTTTGCCAATTGCCTAATTCAGGTACGCTGCCAACCATCATTACCGTTTGGTTTTCGGTTAGCATGGGCGCTTTTACCTTAAAATTATGGGTAGGCTTTTTTTGATCGTGCGATTGAAAGGCTGGTTTTTCGCGGCGGCCAAGTGTTTGCCGAAAGGGTTGCGTATAGAAAGCATTTTGAAAATATCCCGAGTAATTCCAGGTATCCAGCAGTTGTATTTCCGCAGTTTTGGCTTTGGTAAGATTAACTGTTTTATCGGCCAGCCATTCCGTGCTTTCAAAACCATCGCTGTGCCGCAGCAGGTACTTATATTGTATAGAGGCTGCCGATTTTTCGTCAACATCAATAGCCACATGCCAGTAATCTTCGTTGAGGTATTGCATAGCCACGGCTGCACTATGCGCATCGTTTCCCAGAGCGGCATGGTTGCCTACCACAAAAAACTGTTGACCGTAAGAAGAGCGGAACTTTAGGTAAAAATGTAACGTAATCATGTAGGGCAAGCTTGTCTGATTGTTTTCCCAAGAAGGGTGACAAATGTAACAGGCTTATTGTGTATTCCAAACACAATGCTTCCCATTTTTTACCCTTTCCATACCTGAAAAGGTTTGTGGTGAAATATTACGTAATTAGTTGGGAACCAGCTATAAAGAATGAGAAATGGGTCCAAAATTCCTTTTCATCTTAAAACTTATCCTCATAAGTTTTGCTTTCTACTACCTCTCCATACTTGTATACCCGCAACTCCCGAAGCATGCCAGATGGGTAAAGCGTTTTCCAGGTGCCTACGCGTTTTCCCATTTGCCAGGCACCAAACTCTTTCAGGCTGCCATTTTCATGAAAGAAAAACCAAATGCCATCGGGCAGGCCTTTAAAGTAATAGCCACTATCTGATACTATGCCGTTATCGTAGAAATTGGTTGTCTTACCGTGTTGTATGCAATAAGAAAATGGGGGAGAATACCGGTCGCCAAAAGTGGCCCTCCCGTCAACAGCCCGCATAAAATTACCGGGACGCTTGAAATACATTTCGCCAAGTGCAAACCAGTTCCAGGTAGGGTTTTGAAGTTCAATAGACCACTGCAGACTCCACCACATGTAGGCATCGTAATTTCTTATGGATTTAAGACTTCCATCTTCGTTAAAAAATTTCCACTCGCCATCTGGCAAATTCATCAGCAGGATACCGGAGTCTCGGGTAGCACCATTGGTATGAAAAGTGCGGGCGGGCCCAAATAATGAATTGCGCAAATAGGTTCCTTCAAACCGGAGATTCTCAGCACCATCGAAGCCACTAATTCTTCCTTTCACCGGACTTTCGCCGGTTACCGTGTACACCAATGGCCGGCTCCGAAAATATTCCGCCTCCTGATCAATAACCATCGGCAGTCCTCTTAATTCCACCGTTCTATTGGCAAATTCACGGTATACAAAGGCATCGTCTCCGGCGGACCAACTGGCTTGCTGCAGCATGGGCTGTGCATAAACAATAGCTGAACATAGGGTACAGAACAGCAGTACGGAAGTCATTTTTGAGCAATAGGACATGGCAAAACTTAATTAGTGGCTTTTAATTACACTAAACGAAGTTTATCGTTCAATGGTTGCTGAAAGCTACAACAGATTGATTTGTTGATTTACATCTTGTTTAAGGTTGATTGTTAACCCTGGCGGGTAAAAGTTCCGCCGATACATGGTTTTGTGGTATGCCAGCCTGCCAGTATTTTCGCAGCCCGGCGAAAAGGATGTATATCTGGTACGCCGATATTATTATCAATACTTAATTCAAGCGGTTATGTCGTACGATGTTTTGGTTTTGGGTAGTGGTCCGGGTGGTTACCCAGCTGCTATCAGAGCGTCTCAGTTGGGTAAAAAAGTAGCCATTATTGAAAAGGAGAGCCTTGGTGGTGTATGCTTAAACTGGGGTTGCATTCCCACTAAAGCATTGTTGAAAAGTGCACAGGTATACGAATACCTCAAGCATGCCAATGCCTATGGTATCAACGCTACCGGTGAGCACGATTTTGGAGCAGTGGTTAATCGTAGCCGTGGTGTAGCGGATAAAATGAGCAAGGGTGTAAACTTTCTCATGAAGAAAAATAAGATTGATGTAGTAATGGGTACCGGCAAATTAGTTAGTCCCGGTAAAATAGAGGTTACAGCAGCTGATGGCAGTAAGCAGGTTGTGGAAGGAAAGAATATTGTGATTGCCACCGGTGGCCGGGCCCGTCAATTGCCTTCCTTACCTATCGATGGTAAAAAAGTAATTGGTTATCGTGAAGCGATGGTGCTGCCACAACAGCCCAAAAAAATGTTGGTGGTGGGTAGTGGTGCCATTGGAGTGGAATTTGCCTATTTCTACAACAGTATGGGTACCGAAGTGACCATTGTTGAATTTATGCCCCGTATTGTGCCCGTGGAAGATGAGGACATTTCGAAGGAACTGGAAAAGCAGTATAAGAAGCAGGGCATAAAAATTATGACCAATGCCGAAGTAACCAAGGTGGACACGGCAGGTGAAGGTGTAAAAGCTACCGTAAAAACCAAAGATGGCGAGCAGGTATTAGAAGCCGACCTGGTGCTGAGTGCCGTAGGTGTGGTAGCTAATATTGAAGATATTGGTCTTGAAGCACTAGGCATTAAAACGGAAAAAGGAAAGATAGTGGTAGATCAATATGGTCAAACCAGTGTGAAAGGCGTGTATGCCATTGGCGATTGCACCCCCGGGCAGGCGTTGGCACACGTGGCCAGCAAAGAAGGCATTAATGCTGCAGAACATATTGCCGGACATCATCCGGAAGCTATGGATTACAATAATATTCCCGGATGTACCTATTGCACGCCGGAAATAGCTTCTGTTGGGTATACCGAAGCAAAAGCCAAAGAGGCCGGATACGATATTAAAGTTGGGAAGTTTCCGTTTATGGCGAGTGGCAAAGCCTCTGCAGCCGGCGCCACTGAGGGTTTTGTGAAAGTAATTTATGATGCTAAATACGGCGAGTTTTTGGGCTGCCATATGATTGGCGCTAATGTAACCGAGATGATTGCCGAAGCAGTTACTGCCCGTAAACTGGAAACAACTGCGCATGAAATCCTAAATGCTGTTCACCCGCATCCCACCATGAGCGAAGCCATGAAAGAGGCTACAGCCGTAGCTTATGGCGAAGCGATTGATATTTAATTTCAGTTGGTAAGAGAAGAAAATAAGACCGGTTTGTGATGCAAGCCGGTTTTTTATTGCGAGTAGGTGTACACAACTCTGCCTATTTGCTGCTTAGCTTTATTAAAGACCGATTCGGAATTGCGAAGCCCGTTGGCATTGTAGGTATACTGATAAATGGTGTAATCATTAGACCCGGGTAAGAAATTGGTTTGCATCAAAAGGCTTCCATCTTCATTATATGCGAAAACATTGACCGGTAAAAGTTTGTCAACATTACGATACCATTTTACCAGATCGGTAAGCCTATTATCCTCGTCATAATAATAGTAGTACGATTCCGTGCGAACATCCTTTTTAAACCATCGTTCCATTTCGGGCCATTTGCCGTTTTCCGCATCAAACAAAACAATAGTGGTATCCAGCTTATTTCTTATCCAAAACATCTGCTCAGGAAAACCGGCTGCATTGTATTGATACTGTCTTTTTTCCATGTACACGTAATCTTGCAGCGAAGTAGTGGCCACAGACACCGCCGAATCCAATAAGCCCGATATTTTGCTGTAATAAAACTGTACTGTTGTTTTTGAGCCTTCCACAGAATCAATATTTATTACAGGACGGTTGGCTTCATCGAAATACACTGTAAGGATACTAGAAGGGGATTCTGGCGCTTTGCTTGTGGTTTGCAGCATACGCGCTCTCGCATCTACAAGCTGTTCTATCGAAAATTCGGGATCAGTTTCCCCATTCCTGTCAATGCTGGTAAGCCTCACCATTTTTATTTTTTGCTGTACAAGCCGGGCATAATTGGCAGCCGATTCGCGCTGATTGATATGATCGAGCAGGTAATACTGCGATTGTGCACTTTGGCAGTAAAAAAATAAAACGATGACTAAGCATTGGATTTTATGCATGGGTATAACCTGGCTGAATGTCAAAAATAACGGGAAGCGTGTATGTGGTTTGTGAAAAGCAAGAGGCTTATCTATTTTCCTATGCTTATCAACATAATACCTTCAACTATCAACAAACTGTGATAAAGACCTCTGAACGCCATTAGGATTGAATTATTTTGAATAGCGTTCCAGATTAAATTTATGGCGAATGGCAAATAAATAACCTGACTGTAACTATGCATGCAATTGACATTAACAAACTGGCAGATATTATGGATGAACTCAGGGAGAAATGCCCCTGGGATAGAAAGCAAACAATAGATACCTTAAGATCACTAACCATTGAAGAAACCTATGAGCTGGCGGATGCCATTACCGAGCAAAACTGGACCGCCATAAAGGAGGAATTGGGTGATATATTGTTGCATATAGTATTTTACAGCAAAATAGGTGCGGAGCAAAGCCAGTTTACTTTACAGGATGTAATAGACGGGGTATGCAAAAAACTGATTGGTCGTCATCCGCATATCTATGGCGATGTGCAGGTGAAAGATGCTGAAGAGGTAAAAGTTAACTGGGAAAAAATAAAACTGAAAGAAGGTAAAAAAGGTGTCCTGAGTGGAGTGCCGAAAGGATTACCTGCTATAATAAAAGCATTGCGCATTCAGGAAAAGGCAAAGACCATTGGATTTGAATGGGACAATAAAACGCAGGTATGGGATAAGGTTGAAGAAGAAGTGGGGGAATTGCGTGAGGCCGAGGAGAAGAATGATCAAAAGGCAATAGAAGAGGAGTATGGCGACTTATTATTTAGTTTGGTGAATTATGCACGATTTTTGGATGTAGACCCGGAAGCGGCTCTGGAAAGGACCAACCGGAAATTTATAGCCCGGTTTAATGCAATGGAACAGGAAGCGCTTCAGCAAAACAAACAACTGGCCGATATGACGCTTGAAGAAATGGACACCATTTGGAACAGAATAAAAAGTCAATACTAAACAGGTGGTTAGGTCCCAACGGGGACTGGTTTAATCTGCTGCTGCTACCATTACTGGCGGCCTGGCTATATACCTTATCTGTTCTCATACATAATTATTGGTCAGCCTATTCATCTTTTGAAACCACTGCGGAGAGCTTTAATTCAAATCTTCGCACGAAGGAGCAATCCTTTTTCGATCAAGTGTCTGATTCGTTGTGGTTGCAACAAATTATTTCGCGCAAGTTTGAACAAGCGGAAGTAGACAAACTCAAAACACAACCGTTTAAAGTATTTCTATATAAGTTGCCATCACGCGGCTCGGCGCAACTTGTTTTTTGGAGCAGCAATGAAGTTCAGCCGGGCATTAGAAGTCAATCGGCAATCGTAAACGGTGATTTATTGTCTTTGGGAAATGGCTATTATGAGCAACTCTTCCAAAGAGTAAAGGTCGGGGGCGATGATTATCTGGTAGTAGGGCTAATCCATCTTTATAGGCAGTATCGTATTGAGAATACAAATCTTACAGCCTCATTTCCCGGACAACCCCGATTAAACAGGTATTTCAAATTTCAGGAGCAGGCAACAGCATTCCCTATTCTGAATTTTAAGGGCGAGGAAATTGCCTATCTTAAAAAGTTACAATCCAGTCCGCCCTATACCAGCAGTATTTGGGAGTTTGTATTGCAACTGATTTCGTTAGTGCTGGTGCTTTATTTTTTTAGCCAGTTATGGTTAAAGTTTATCAGACGCGGCCGACCTGTTGCAGGTTTTACCGGTATGGCGGCTACCTGGGCTATTCTTTTTTTTGTATTGCCTTCTATTGGAGAATTACTGGATTGGCAAAGTTTGCTGCCTGATGAAAATAAATATCTGCAGAGTAGTGCTTATGATTTAATAGACCTGGTGTATCGCACAGCCATTAGTTTGTGGTGGCTTGTAGTGCTATCATTTGAATGGTCTGTTGTAAAAGATTTCATTAGGCACTTGAAGTTATCCGCACAATGGTTGTTGGTAGCCATTTTTATATTGTTTGGTGTCGGTATTCAGTTTGCACTAGTAAAATGGATCAATATTCTGTATCTCGATTTGGGTGTAGCATTTGATGTTACCAATTTCTTCAGCCTCGATTACACTACCATATTGGGTTTTATGTTCCTTTTTCTTGCGCTGAGTGTGCATCTATTGTACTTTGCTATGGTAGTGCCTTTAGCCAATGAAATTGCCGAAGGGAAAAAAATATATGTAGCTGCGCTGGCCTTTGTAAGCGGCTTAGCCATTCTTACCGCAGAACTGCATAATTCTGGCAATACTTTAATGCTCGCATCATTGGCTTGGCTTGTACTCGTAGTAATGGGATTGCTATTCTACAGATTTAGTTTCTCACCCGTTCGAACAAGTAGCTCTATTGTTTGGATATTTATATATGCACTATCCTTTGGGCTTCTGATGACTGTATTATCAGGGGACAGGCTTACCAATAAAACAAAAGAGCTATCTAAGGGTCTCATTTTACAGCAAGACAAATCGAGTGAGTACCTGATAAGAGTGGCTAGTATAAAATTACGAAGGCTGGATTGGCCCGGTTATTACCAATACATACGAAATAAGGCGGATTATCAGAGAATTAATGATTCACTAATCAGCCAATTCTTTGGAGGTTATCTCGATCGTTTTTCAACGGAGATTTATTTATTCGATGCAAGTAATAAGCCTATTGGCGGCGCAACAAAAAATTCATTTGAAACCATGAATTTATTGTTCAATTCATCGAAAGCTGATCCGTCTTATCCATGGTTGGCCAGTTACGAAGTGTCTTATGATCGCTTTGGGTATGTTATTCGCTTTACACCGCAAACCACTGACTCTGTAAATATTGGAACCGTTTTTTCAGTAACGCGATCCATACTGCCATTTAGCGACGACTTTGCACCGGAGTTTCTGCGGCAGCTTATTGATATCAATACCAATTGGCCACGCGGATTTAGCTATGCCTGGTACAATAAGGGTGTATTAATAAACCAGTACAGAAGTTATCCATTTCCCGCCGAATTGGAAGACGGTTTTATGACTGGTCGTGATGAAAAATCAATAGATACCGAAAATGCTTATGAATGGTGGCAGATAGTACCACCGGAAAATATGCTGGCCGTGGCTGGTAATAAAAACATTGCAATTGGTTACGTGTCATTAGTGTCCTATCTGTTCAGTTCTTTCCTCATTATATTTTTGATTTTTAGAATGACGGCATGGTTAATACCGTCTGGACGCCATCAAAAAAGATTCTTTAACCCTTTTGAATATTCCATTCAAAACAGATTAAGGGTAACCATCGTCGGAATACTCATTGCATCCTTTTTTATTATTGCGCTTGTTACTATAAACTTTTTCATAGGGCAGTTCAAGGAAAATAATGAAGAAGCGCTTTCCATTAATATTAATGCCGCCACGAAACAATTGCAGGAAAAACTACCTCAAAATTTTGCGGACTACTCCATTAATTCCAAAGCGCAGTACCTGCAAAGAAATCTTCGCGGTTTCTTAGGAGGCAATGATTATGATTTGAATTTTTTTGATACTTCTGGCAATATTCTTGCCACCACACAAGATGTAATATATGCCCGTGAGATATTGGCAGAACTAATTAATCCGCAAGCTTTCTGGCTTTTACAGCAAGGTGAATCTTTTCGATTTTTTGCCAATGAGAATATTGGAAGCCTAAACTACCTCAGTGTTTATCAACCGCTACGAAATAAAAATAACCAACTGATGGGGTACCTGCAAGTGCCCTATTTCGCGTCAAACAATGTGTTGAAGGAAGAGATTGCAGGATTTGTAGTTGTATTGGTGAATGTAATCGCTTTTGTGTTTTTGTTATCCGGGTTTATTGCCATCCTGGCTAGTGGAAATATCACCAAATCGCTGAATTTGATTTCTGAGAAAATGAATCGTCTGAATCTGTCAGGCGAAAATGAACGCATTGAATGGCAGGGCAATGACGAAATAGGAAAACTGGTGGCGCAGTACAACAAGACCGTTGTAGAACTGGAGAACAGTGCCCGTATGCTTGCTAAAAATGAACGGGAAATGGCTTGGCGCGATATGGCCCGGCAGGTGGCACACGAAATAAAAAATCCGCTTACACCCATGAAGCTGAGTCTACAGTTTCTACAAAATGCCATCGCTTCCGGCAGGTCAGATGTTGATACCGTTACCTTACGCGTGGCCAAAAATCTTGTTGTTCAGATTGATCACCTTGCCAGGATAGCATTTGAATTTTCGGAATTTGCCAATATTGGTACGCCACAAAACGAACCCCTTGATCTGCATAGAGTAATGGAGTCTATCATTCCGCTGTATCATTTGCAAGATGGCATAAAATTGAAATGGATTAAGCATACCAGTCCATTAATGGTGTACGCAGATGCTACCCAAATGAACAGACTTTTTACAAATTTGCTGCAAAACGCGGTAGAGGCCTGCAACGGAATGGACAATGCCACAATTACTGTTACAGAGAAAGTATTGGACGGCAATACGCTATTTATCACCATTGCCGATAATGGTTCCGGCATTCCGGCTGAGATGAAAGCAAAGATTTTTGTGCCCAACTTCACTACTAAGTCCAGTGGTACCGGACTCGGTTTGGCCATTTGCAAAGCGATTGTAGAAAAGGCGGATGGTGCCATAACCTTTACCAGTGAGGTAGGAGAGGGAACTGTATTCCGCATCCAATTGCCGTTAATGGTCGATGCTTCGTTTACTTCAAGGGCTTCTTTTTCTGTTCAGCAATAAAGGATTCAAATGCGGCAAGTGTCATGCTACTAAGATTGTATTCCGCACTAAGGCCTCCCTTTCTTGCGGCTAATACACCATATTTTACATCATCAAACCCAGCTATCCAGTGCGCATCCGGATCAATAGATAGCATGGCGCCCTTTTCTATTGCATAGGGCACCCAGAACCATTCTAAATCAAGTCTTCGCGGGTGGGCATTAATTTCAATAACAACGTTGTGGGCAATGCAGGCGTCAATTATCTTTTCATGATTGACGGGGTATCCGGCACGGCTCAACAGCAAACGTCCGGTGGGGTGTCCCAGGATAGTGGTAAAGGGATTTGCAATGGCGTTGAGCAAACGGGACATTGCTTTGTCCTCTGTCATTTTCAGGTTGCTATGCACACTGGCAATTACTAAATCAAATTTGGATAATACTTCATTGCTGTAGTCCAGGCTTCCGTCATTTAATATATCGCTTTCAATACTCTTGAAAATTTTAAATGGTGCGAGCTTATGGTTGAGCGTGTCAATTTCTGCATGTTGTTCTGTAATGCGCTCCTCGCTCAAGCCATTGGCATAAAATGCAGATTTACTATGGTCGCTTATCACCAGATATTCATATCCCTGTTGTGCTGCGGCCACTGCCATTTCTTCCAGACTATTAATGCCATCGCTGTATTTGCTGTGTGAATGTATGATCCCTTTTATGTCGACCGGGGTTATAACCTCCGGTATTTTTTTTGCTTTTGCTTTATCCACCCAAATGGCAGAAGTACGCAGGTAAGGAGGCACGTATTGCATACCGAGCGAGTCAAATAATACAACTTCCGACGCATACAGACTTTCTTCCCATCGTGGCTGAATTTGATGCAGAGCAGTTAAAAAATTATCATTTGATGACAGTTTTACGCTAGCAGTTCCAATTGCATTTGGATTCGCAGCATGAATAATGATGGGTAAAGGATTTCCTGCAATCAAAAGGAAATCTTGTTTAGACTCATTCGTGTCCACATCAATACCAGCAGACTGCAGCGCACCTGCTGTATCTGTAGCGGTGCCAGCAATTATATAATCAAGACTTTCGATAACATCTTCGCCTCTTGCTATTGCTCCGGTTGTTAAAACCTTATCCTCTCCAAAAACAGTATTAAGCCTTTTCAGATATTCCTGATGGAGTAAGAGGGCGTCAGCCAACAATAATTTTCCTTGTTGGCTCATCATAAATTCAATAGCATCACTAATGCTCTGTTGAGATTTTTCGCCAAAACCTTTATAGCCGATCAATCGGTTTTCGTTGCAGGCGTATAATAATTCACCGGGTGATTCAATTCCCATTTCATGCCAAATAGTGTGAATCTTTTTTGGGCCAATGCCTTTGATCCTAAGCATATCTAAAACACCGGCCGGCGTTTTACTTAATAGTTCCTGCAACTGCGCGAAAGCGCCCGTATCTATTATTTGCTTTATTTTTTGTGCTATGCTATTGCCTATACCTTTTTGCGCCGCAATTGCCGAAAGTTCCATAGCAGCAAGACTTTCAGGCATTCTATCAATTTGAAAAGATGCGTTACTGTAGCTCTTGGCACGAAATGCATCTTCTCCATGCACTTCCAGTAATTGGCTATACAATTTCAATACTTCTGCTATCTCGTCGTTCGTAATCATAGGTGCAACATAAAAAAAGTCCCGCCGTTTGGCGGGACTAAATTCTGTAGGCCTTAAGTTGCTGCAGCTTAAAAACTATTTAGCCTTTAGTGCTACTTTTTCTTAGCAGCTTTCTTGGCAGCCTTTTTAACTACAGCCTTTTTAACGGCTTTCTTAGCTACTTTTTTAGCTACTGCTTTTTTGGCAACTTTTTTAACGGCTTTCTTGGCTACTTTCTTGGCTGCTTTTTTAGCAACTTTTTTTGCCACAGCTTTTTTCACCGCTTTCTTGGCAGCTTTCTTTACTACTTTTTTCGCCACTTTTTTAGCAGCTACTTTCTTAGCTACCTTTTTTACAGCGGCTTTTTTAGCAGCTTTCTTCGCTACTTTTTTGGCAGCTTTTTTTGCTTTTGCCATACTAATAGAATTTTAATGGTTAGTAAAACTTAGTAAATGTAAGCAAATTTTCAAAAAACATAACCTTTCAAGTAATCCACATATTCACCAAAATACAAAAGCGCTCCTTGGCGAGCGCTTAATATTTTACGATATTCACAAAAACAAAATGAGATTAAACGATACTCACCAACGTTTTATCTTCCTTCGTTTTTCTAAACTCGACTGTTCCATCGGTCAGTGCAAACAAAGTAAAGTCTTTGCCAACTCCAACATTTTTACCTGGATGATAAACGGTACCCCGTTGACGAACTAATATGTTCCCGGCAATAGCAGGTTGACCGCCATAAATCTTTACGCCAAGACGTTTGCTTTGGGAGTCACGGCCATTCTTTACCGAACCTTCACCTTTTTTATGTGCCATTGTTTATTCGTTTTTTACTTGTCAAATAATTATTGATGCCGCAGCAATTAAGCTATGCTTTGCACTTTAATGTGAGAATAATGCGTGCGATGGCCGTGCTTCTTGCGGAAACCTTTCCTGCGTTTCATTTTAAAGGCAATAACCTTATTGCCCTGAATTAACTCACTAATCACTTCTACTTTTACGGTTGCTTTTGCATCGGCACCGGTCTTTACACCATCTTTGCCGTCCAATAACAATACATCGGTCAAATCAACCTTATCGCCAGTTTTGGCATCCAACTGAGGTACATATAGGCTTTGGCCTTCTGACACCCTGAACTGCTGACCGGCTATTCTTATTACTGCGAACATCTCATCCAAAATTTAGGTCGGCAAAAGTAGGTGCTTAATTGTAATGATGCTCAAAAAATACCTAAAATTTTAGCCAAATACAATCGTTAAATCCGCTTTTCCAAGGTTAATCGGCAAATATATTTGTCGCCGCAAAGGTTTGCGATGTTACTA
>JAHEMO010000250.1:2599-4844 GCA_024643625.1 Chitinophagaceae bacterium | reverse complement strand
GTATTATCCTCAGCAGCCACCACAAACAACCAACTGTAGGCGGTGCCAAAGTTGGTTACCTGATCGTAATTCACTGATGTGTAAGAAAAGCCATAGGCTTCTACCGGAAAAAGCATGGTGCCGCCCGAAGACTGTATGCCGTATTGATGCGCATAAGCTACAATGGGCGCCGAAGCGACAATATGAATGCCGCGATCAAATTTGCCTTCCTGCCTGATACGGGCATCGTTGATACCGGATTTGGGAATAATAATGCTGAAGTCAACCGTATTGGCAGGGATATTAACCGTTTGCGAAAACCCTGTACCGTTTACACTAACGGTTACCGTAGTCGCCTGTTCGGCGCTGAGGTACAGCGTCAGGTTTTGGCCATTGATGGGGTTATCGTTGGTAAACAGTACGTTATGGCCATAACCAAGCCAAAACTCTCTCCCAACATTGGAAAGCTGCTGTGCCGAAACCGGAGTGCTTACCCATAACAAGGTCAACACCCAAAGAGGGCGGTAAAAAAAGATATAGTAAAAAAAATTAGCTTTTCTCACGCAGCGCTGCGAATTTATAAGCTATTAATCCCGCTCCTCAGCGATTTGTCTATCAAAACCGTTTATTTGTTTTAATACCCTAAAACGAAACATTTTACGATTCTCTGCAACTGATTAAGAACCAAAATCAAAAAGCATTCGGTTTTATTTGCCGCCATTAGCTTTTTTCAACCAAAACAGAAACTTAATGAGAAAATTTACACAATTAGTCGTGGCTGGGATGTTCCTGGTTTTTGGCATTTTGTTTAGCGGACAGGCTTCCGCTCAAATGGGGCAGTCGCTTTGGAAATTCAGCAATCCCAAGTCATTTGGCTTTAATGTACAGGCCGCGGAGTATTGGGACGACAACCTGGCTATTGTAGCTGGCGATGGCGGCGGCTTGGCACGCACTACCGATGGCGGTGCCACATGGCAGTATTTTGGTTGGTACGCTTTTGAAGGCAACAGCATTATCAAGCCCACCTTCTACGATATTCATTTTATATCAGCCACGCGGGTTGTGGTAGTCGGTAGCAGTGGCGTTTTTCTTCGCTCCAACGATGCCGGCATTACCTGGTCGAGGGTGGCGACACCTTTTGATGCTACGTCCACAACCATCAACTCGGTATGGTTTGTAAACCCAAGCCTGGGATACATTGGTGGCGAACCTATAGGCAGCTCTACAACCGGCCAAACTACGTTGTACAAAACCACCAACGGCGGTGCTAGCTGGACCCTGGAGACGAATCTACCTCAATCGCCGGCCATACGGTTGGGCAACGGTACATCCACTCCTTTTTACTACGACTCTACGCGCCCTAAAACGATCCAAAGAATTATCTTCTTGCGTGAAAATTTAGGATATGCCTCAGGTGCTCGCGGACTATTATGGAAATATGACGGCACGGGTTGGAAAAATTATTCTTTTACCAACTTCGACCTTGGTTTAGACACATTATCTACGGCCGGAAGGCCAACTACCGGGCCGCAGATACAGAACTACTGGGCTATGTACCCAATGAATGATACCCTTGTGGCTTTGGCCAGTTGGAACAACAACTACTTTATCCGTGCTAGTACCTCGGGCACTGAAAACAATGTAAAAGCGGATTTGTCCAATCAGTCCGCTACAACGTTCAGTAGTTCTAACAGGCAAAATATCAGTAAGTTTTCCAACGGCAATCTGGTGATGGCCCCTGGCTCATCAGGTTCATATACTATTTCTACCGATTCGGGCAAAACCTGGTATAGCTCAAGAGTTTATCCTAACGGAAGCGGAAACGAAGGACTGGGCATTTATGCTGTGGCCACTTCTCCGGCCGGCCGTATGTTGGCGGCAGGCGCATCCGGCGTTGTGGCGGATAGCTCGGCCAGCGGATGGCGGCGCAACTATACCAATAGCAATATTGGAGCCGGTTTTAATACTGTTAGCTTCGCCGGTATAGAAAACGGCATGGTAGCCGGTGGCTTTGGCAATATTGCAGTTACCGAAGACGGTGGCACCACCTGGATAAACCGCAGCAATGCTACCGATGCTGCCTCACAGACAAGCTATTATGCAGTTTCATACCCTCACCCCGATACCGCCTACATCAGTACCTCCAGAGGAGCCGTTCGTGCATCTTACGATAAAGGCGTTACCTGGGATTTGATTTTTTCTGATGACACTTTAGGTACTAAGGTTATCTATGGCATGGACTGGATAAATGCACGTCAGGGATGGG
>JAHEMO010000250.1:0-2499 GCA_024643625.1 Chitinophagaceae bacterium | reverse complement strand
AGAGGAGCCGTTCGTGCATCTTACGATAAAGGCGTTACCTGGGATTTGATTTTTTCTGATGACACTTTAGGTACTAAGGTTATCTATGGCATGGACTGGATAAATGCACGTCAGGGATGGGCGGTATCGCAGCGCGGCAACGGCACCGCAGCCAGGCTTGTGGTATTTCGCACAGCCGACGGAGGCATTACCTGGGATTCCAGCAAAATAGCGCCGGGCAGTTTTCCGCCAACGCTCTCACCAACCTGTTTGAAATTTGCCAACGCCACTATTGGTTATTTGGCAGCGAGCCGCGGCAGAGTGTATAAAACGGAAGATGGTGGCGTTACCTGGAAGATTAGCCTTGAAATAACACCCATTGCACCTTCCACAATTCCACCTTCTCTGCAATCCATTTCTATTGTAGGCGAAAATATCGTTTGGGTAGGCGGATCCACCAATGGCGGCATTAACACCGTTTGGCGCACCAGCGATGGTGGCACAAACTGGACGAATGCCTGGACTTACAATGCCCCAACATCGAATGCTGCCGGTTTGGTGGCTTACGACTCTTTGCAGGCATTTTACTTGCGTAATAGCGGACTTGCCCACTTTACGGCTAACGGAGGAAAAGACTGGAATACTTATTCCATGCCCGGCACCGCCATTTTGGAAGACGGACTTTTCATGGTCATAGATCCTAATTGTGGTGAGCCGGTATGCCAAAAAATGTGGGTGGTAGGCACCAATGGCAATATCATGGAGTTTGGTTCTGAAAAAATATTGCCCCTTAGCATGAGTTCGCTAACAGGTGCCATTACCGACAATGGCAACCAATTATTTTGGTCGGCATACGAGCAAAGCGGGGTGAAATATTTTGAAGTAGAAACCTCGGCCGATGGGCAGAAGTTTGTTACCACTTCAGATAAAATTGAAGCCTCTGCTAACTTCAACGATGCTTACCAATGGCTGCATACCAATCCACCTATTGGTGCTAACTATTATAGGGTAAGGGCTACCGAAAAAAGCGGCAAGCAGTTGTACACCAACATCCTTCGCCTGAGCAATAACAGCGACGAACAATGGAAATTCTTTGTGCAGAACAATACCCTTTCCGTATTTAATACAGCTGTAGAAAAAGGTGATATCAACTTCCGTGTGATGAATGTGGCCGGTCAGCAAATTGCTACCAAAGCCGTTCAGCATCCGGGTGGTGCTATCAACCAAACCATTCAATTGCCTATTGGCACCAATGGTATCCAGATACTGCAAATCACACAAGATCAGCAGAGCAGAAGCTACAAAGTATTTGTAGGAAAGTAAACAGCATTTTAGGTCCATCTCCTAAAACCAAAAGCGGCTCCTTGTAGAGCCGCTTTTTTTATGCGCCTTATCACTAAGACATCTTCTTCTTCTCCTCTCCCTCGAAGAACCCGTCCGAATGGTTAGCCGGGCTGAGGGCCGGGGGTGAGGGCTACTTCTCCACCCGATCATAAAATCCACCGAAATTGGCCAGCTTTACGCCGTCCTCCTTATAAAAGTTGCCGGGAAAACCCAAATCAATAGCACTTGCCTTATCCAACCGATCTAGCTGATCGGCCGACAGTTTGAAACCTATAACGCCAAGATTATCTTCCATTTGCGATAGTTTGGTGGCACCTACAATGGGTATGCTGCTAAAGCCCTGCTGCATGGTCCAGGCAAGCGCCACATTACTCGCCGATTTGCCCGTTTCTTCGGCTACCGCCAACACTTCTTTGGTAATCGCTATCGCTCTGTCGTTAAGCCGCACACTACCCTCTTTTATACGTCCCGGATCGTTGCGCAGGTATTTGCCCGTGAGTGCACCACCGGCTAATGGTGCCCAGGGCGTAACCGTCATGCCAAAATGCTGCGCCATGGGGGTAAGGTCACGCTCGGGCGTGCGTTGCAACAAACTGTATTCCACCTGCAGCGCCACAAAACGGCTCCATCCCATCAGTTCTGCCATGGTCTGCCCTTTGGCAACCTGCCAGGCCGGGGTATCACTAATAGCGATATAATTCACCTTACCCTGCCGCACAAGGTCATCGAGGCCACGCAAAACTTCGTCCATTGGCGTGAGAAAATCCCAGATATGCAGGTATAGTACATCAATAAAATCGGATTGCAGACGCTTCAAACTTGCCTCCACGCTCCGCATCATATTCTTGCGGTTATTACCGCTGGCATTGGGGTTGGTTTTATTATCGTAGAGGCTGTACTTGGTAGCCACCACCCAATAGTCCCTATCGGCTTTGGTAATATATTTTCCTACAATTTCTTCAGTTTGGCCATCCTGGTAGCGGTTGGCCGTATCTAAAAAATTGCCGCCGGCATGCGCAAAAGCGTCCATAATGCCGAAGCTTGATTTTTCATCGATGCCCCAGGGTGTTGCCTGTCCGAAACCCATGGTACCCAGGCATATTTCCGATACTTTAAGGCCACTGCGGCCCAGTAATTTG
This sequence comes from Chitinophagaceae bacterium, assembly GCA_024643625.1. Taxonomy (GTDB): domain Bacteria; phylum Bacteroidota; class Bacteroidia; order Chitinophagales; family Chitinophagaceae; genus Phnomibacter. The sequence goes on along the minus strand of JAHEMO010000250.1, from coordinate 37 downwards.
TATTGCATGTGGTAAAATTTTAAATGTGTTTATAATA
>JAHEMO010000249.1 GCA_024643625.1 Chitinophagaceae bacterium | reverse complement strand
TACCGCAAAGCCGAAGCCTGCCAGAAGCGCATACTGGCATTTTTTGCCGATGATGTTGCCGATTTTATAGCCGATTCCGATGCTGCCGGCAATCCTTTGCCCGAATACCAAACAAAGCTTGAGGCATTTAAAATAACTGTTCGAAGCAAACGACTTACGCATCCTGAAGGCTTTGTATCGGCCTATCATCTTGCACTGCAAATAAGTGAATCGCTCATGCGCAGTGCTTTGCTCAGCACTTCGCTCGACGATAGCCGGCGCTATTGCTGCGACCGCGGCCAGCAGTTTAGCCACTACCTTACCATTCGCGGCAAAAGCCGTTTTAAAACCATCATCATACACGGTGATACCCGAGAGTTGGGGCTTAACCTCATCACCCGGCTATGCCTGTTTACACTCAATCTTACCGAGCAGGATATCAATCCGCCGCTAAGTTTTGAAGAGATACTCACTTCGCACGATTACGAAAAATGCAAGGCCTCGCTGCTGATGACCTTGTACTACAAATTTTTTCAGAATACCAATCTGGCCGACCTGAGCATAAGCGGATTTCTGCAAGCCATTGCTCCACTCAATAAGGCACTTGCTGTTACAGTAAATTCCGACGATAACAAATTCAACGATGTGCAACGCGCTTTTTTGTTGCGCTTTATACATGAGTTTTACGAGGCTGCCAAGACGATACCCGGCCAACCGCTTTTCCTCTTTTTGTACCTCGAAGATCTGGCACCACCATCCAGCAGTCAGGAACGCATAGACAAGCTGATGGCCGAACTACCAAATGCCGATCAGTTTTGCCACGCGCTGCCGCAGCTTAATCAGCTTAGCCGCATGGAGCTAAAAAAATGGTTATTGCAATATGTGTCTGCCGATGAAGGTTGCGTGCAGGAATTGCTCGACCTCGATCCGTTTACAGGATTGGCCGCAGACTTTACCATGAAAGATGCCAATGCCAGCCTGCGGCGCTTCATTAAAAAATTCAACCAACAGGATCCCGCTATTCTCGATATCATCTCGTAAAAAAATACACTATGCACATTGACCTCAATACCATCCGGCTCAACAATAACCCCATTGATTACGTAGCCGACGAAAAACTGATTAAAGCTGTAGAAATAGCCATTGCCCTGGGCAAACCCTTGTTGGTAAGCGGCGAGCCGGGCACCGGCAAAACCAAACTGGCGGATTATGTATCCGCACAACTGGCTTTGCAAACTACAGGGCAAACCAACAGCTTTTTGGATAAGCCTTTTATGTTCAATACCAAAAGCACATCAGTAGCCAACGATCTCTTTTATACCTACGATGCCGTTAGCCATTTCAGGAGCCAACAACAGAACCTGCCCACGGAAGCCTTTATTGAATTAAGGGCATTGGGATTGGCCATAGCGCAAACACATGGGCGCGATAGCACAGCGCTAACGCCCTTCCGCCAACTGGGCAATTTTACTACCGGCATTAGCGATGCAAGCCCGCGCAGCAGTGTGGTGCTGATAGATGAAATAGATAAAGCGCCCCGCGAGTTTCCCAACGATTTGCTGAACGAAATAGAACATTATGGTTTCGACATGCGGGAGTTGAATGCCGGTTTGCGCAAAGCAGGCAACGATGCCCGCATCATCATCATTATGACCAGCAACAGCGAGAAAAATTTGCCTAACGCTTTTTTACGCCGCTGCGTATTTTACCATATTGAGTTTCCCGACAAGGAAAAGCTGAAAGCCATTGCGCGCCTGCGCCTGCGGATGCAGGACCCACAGTACAACGATTTGCTGGATAAGGCCATTGATGAGTTTAACCGCATCCGCAATTTGGCGGTAAACAAAAAGCCGTCTACCTCCGAATTTTTGGATTGGATGAATGTGCTGGAGCATTTTAAATTATTGGGGTATAGTCATTTTCCGCCGCAGGCGGGCGACGAGGTTTACGATCTTTTTGACAGCACCCGCAGCACGCTTATCAAAAGCCTGGACGACAAAACCATGATTAGCAACAAACAGACAAACACCTGACGGGGCCCTCCGGCCAAAAGCACCTGCATGCTACATACCGAAGCCAATGATACCACTAACCGCCGGGGCGACCATTTGCCGCTGGAACCATTGCTGGCCTTGCTGCGCCGCAAAGGCTTTGTGGTAAAGCCCGACGACTATGTGGAAATGCTGAAGGTGGTGGAGCAATATGGCACCCGCAATCTTGACGATATGGCCAGCTGGCTTTGTCCGCTGGTAGCTACTAACCCGCAGGAGCAGGCAAATTTTTACCGGGCTGTAGAAGAATACCGGCTTTTGCAAAGCGATCAGCCTGCCACTGCGATTGCTGTACCAATGCCAGAACCCGGCAACAAACGGGGTCTGCGGTTCAACTGGTGGCTGCTGGCTGCCACGCTGCTGGCACTTGCGGTTTATGTGCTTTGGCCAGCAAAACCGCATGCACCCATAAATGCCATAATTGACCATGTAGATGCGGTGTACCGGATTGGCGATACGCTGCGCCTCAGCCCGGTGACGCTGGAAGATAGTACCCTGCGGAGCGATATTGAAACCAACTGGTTTGCCGGCGAAGACAGCCTGTCAATGGTTGAAGACAGCATTCTTGTTTTGCAGCAGGAAGGGCCACAGCAAGTGATACAACAAATCAGTTCCCGCTCCGGGAATACTCCGATTGCACAGGCAACGGATACTGCTTTCTTTTTTGTGTGTGCCGAAATACCCGCCTTTAGTATGAGCGCCAGCGCCAATCGGGTGAAGCTGGAAGAAACGGTGGTATTTGGTATTGCCTTTCACAATCCTGCTGACAGCGCTACCGCAATGCTTTGGACCATTGACGGCACACCCTGGGATGCTGCCGCCAACGAGTACCGCTACAGTTTCAGCACTGCCGGCAGCCATTTGGTTAGTTGCCAGGCCATTGCCGGGCACGAAAGCTCGCCCTGCTCGCCCCGTTCAGCACTTACGCTTACCGTAGTGGACCCTGCATTGGATATTACCCTTACCCCGGTACAGGCGGGTAGCCAACTGCAGGCACCCAATCCGCATATGCTGCCATGGCTGCATTGGTTGCTGTTACCAGCTTTACTGGCCATAGGCTTTACTTTTTTTCGAAAAAAACCCAGGCCCCGCCCCGATCCTGTTGAAGAGCCCCAACCACAGCCCGACAAATTGCTGCAGCTAAAACCACCTTTTGATATACCGCTGGCTAACCACGACCAACGCGATGTATTGCAGGAAAAGAAATTACGCAGTTTGGTTACCCACATGAAACAGCGCACCGAAGCACAGGAAATGGCGCTGCATATACCGGCAACCATCCGGCGCATCATAAAAAATGCCGGCCTGCCCGAACTGGTTTTTGCACCGGTAGCATCGGGTCGCGAATTTCTGATACTCATTGATCGCAGCAATCCCAAAAGCATGATGACGGCACTGTATGATTACCTCGTCAGGTATCTGCAGGAAGAAAATATTGCCATTACCCGCTTTTACTACAACAGCGACTTGCGCTGCTTTAATGGCCAGTATCCGCTGGGCCTTACGCTGGGGCGGCTAAGCGAAATGTATGGCCAATGCACCTTACTGTTTATGGGCAACGGGCATCAACTGGTGTACCCGGCCTATCCTACTATTGATCCGCTGCTGCTGGATACCCTTCGCCGATGGGAAAGCCGTGCGGTTATCACGCCGGCTTGCCCGCCCGATTGGAGTACGAAGGAACGCGTGCTGGCGCAGCACATGCTGCTTTTTCCTGCCGATGCCATAGCCCTGGAGCAACTGATACCCATGCTGGGTGAAAAAGCCGACGCCGCAGCCCGATACATGGCCGCTCATAGCGAAGCATGGTACAGTACAGAAGAATTTGACCTGAACGATAAAAAGGAATTGCAGGAATATCTCCATGATCCGCTGCTATACCAATGGCTTTGCGCCATCTGCATTTTCCCTCGCCTGCGTTGGGAACTGCTAATTGCGCTGGGTAAGACTGTTTTGCAGGCCGGCCATGCGCCGGAATTATTGCATTATGCCAACCTGTTGCGCATATGCCGGATACCATGGATGGCCAATGGCGTATTTCCGCAGCAGCTAAGGGTAGACTTGCTGAAAGACCTTACTGTAACCAACGAATTACTCGCGAGAGAAGCACTGGTAGACATCCTGCAACAATCCCGCAAACTGCACGGGCAAGATCATTTCTTTTCGGAAGAGTTGGATTTGCAGCAAACCACCAATGAGTTTGTACTCTATGCACACGACAGTGCCAGGCATCCCGATTACCAGCCGGCGCATGAACGATTCAGGCAGTACTGGCGTGGCCATAAAGTGCTGGATGCCCCGGTGACACATTATCTCGGACCGCAGGGTACCGAAACCTGGGAAACACCAATCCGGTCAGCAGGGGTTACCCTGGCGCTCGATGAATATTTCGATCAGGATTTGCGCCAGGCACTGCGGCGGCAAAAGCGGCAAAACATGCTGTTGCGCATAGCGGGTGTTTTAATGATGGCCATTTGGGGCTTGTTGTTTTTTAAAGCCCTGCCGGTAGCCGGCGCGTTGGTTCCTAAATTTTATACCGCCGACACTAGTGAAAACCGGAGAATAGTTGTGAGCATAGCCGCAGGTGAAAGTTGTCAGCTGGCCCTGCCGGAAGTTAGATTATTGACGCCCGACAGCAATTTTACCCTGCAACAAAGCAACCCTGCTTCAAACGCAACAGACGCAAACTATAGCACCAATAATTCAGTAACCGGCGAATTCAATATTCCCTGGCAATATCTGGCTGCAGGTGCTACAACGCTCGAAATAAGCTGGGGCGACCGGCGTGCTGCGTATTCCTTCGGTCAGCTATCCGATTCGCTGATAGCCAAGCTTGCCTGCGG
>JAHEMO010000248.1 GCA_024643625.1 Chitinophagaceae bacterium | reverse complement strand
TTTGGGTTATGTAAAGACGGCAATCCTCATCGGTAACTAGAGCCGGATTGGAAAGTGTATTTTCTGTAACCGCATTGCGCACCCTTTGTATTTGCGGGATATCGGCAACAGTTGCTTCTCGAATCATGTGGTTGGTGGTTGTTTTTGTGAACGAATGCCGTAATGCAGGCTAATATTTTAATTGTCCAGCGGTTTGCGTTCTGTCCATACAAAATTTGACTCCCGTAAAGCAATCAACTCTTTGCCATTTTCGCATCGGTATTTATCCTTATAAATTACGCCCATAGTGGTCTTCATGTCCTTGTCATTTTCCTTTCCTACAAGGGTGACGGCGAAGTAAGCAGTTCTGCTTCCGTTATTACCTTCTACAGCAACTGTTTGTTGCCCATTGATATGATATACCACATCAAAAAGGGTAAGAAAATTAGATAAGGTATCACCAATTTGCTTGCGTCTCGTAAGTTTCCCCATGGATTGTCCGCCACGAAAACTTTCAATAGTTGCATCTTCTGTAAACAACAACACTTGTGATGTGATATCCTCTACATCAGTCAAAACCGAAAAGGTATCCACCAGATTTTTTAGCACTATTTTGTCTTCTTTCTGCTTCATGTGTATGTCTGTGATTGCCCCTGCATTGCTTTGTGCCATGGTGCCGGAGGTAATGTAAAACAGCAGGGCAATTAAAAGATTTATTTTCATGGTGCTTATATTAATGCCTTCAATAATCATCGGGTAAGTAAGGAAGCTATTTTGAGATAGTTGTGCTAAACCTTTATCTGGTTACAAGTTATTAGGTAGAGGTGAATTGATTGTTGGAGGCAAAAATGCAGGTATTTACCTGTGATAACCAAGTCGTCAACTACGCTGATTTTGCAATAAAGGGAAAGGTTAGGCGCTATGCTGACAGCTAGGGTAAGCCTATATTTCCCCGTCTTCAAAGCAGCAAATTTTACTTTGGACTATAATTTTTAGTAGTAAAGATTGTTTCGATATTACCTGGCATTAAAATAGTCAGGGGTGTGGCGTTCCATCAGCTCAAGACTGTTATTAGTAGCTATCAATTATTCCATCATTTGTTGGTGGAATGATGCCAGAGAGTCGATAGAAACTGCTTTTTTACGATTGTTTGGCGGCCGCCAAAACATTGGTAAGTATGTGCAGGACATATTCGATAGCTACAACAGGAAATGCAAAGGCCAATTGGGCAAAACCATAATCATCAAATAGATAAAAGTCTTCAGGAGCAAAAAATAGGATAGTAAGAATGGTAAATCGTATCGATTTTTACCAAAAATAGGCTCCAAAATTCCACTTCCAAAAAGATATGTAGTATAATGCGAACTGTAACAGGTTTGTGACAGCAAATTCAGGAATTTATGACAGAACATTTGATATCTAATTGGCGGATTTGGATTAACAGGGCGGCCATTATGCTCTGTTTGAGCTCAGGCATGAGTGCCTTACATGGACAGGAACTTCGGGGCGAAGTAGTGTATGTAGCAGAGCATGCTCAAACCTATTTAACCTTTGCCGGAACCATAACAGCATACGATATTGATGACCGGGTAAACTTCACCTGCCGGCCAAGAAGAGATAATGCTATCATTATAATTCCCAAAGGCGAAGAATTGGTACAGTCTACCATTGTGATTACTGAGGGAGAAAGGACGCACCAGTTCCGCATTGTGCCAAGGCCCAACTACGACCCTAACAAAGAAAGCCTGTATTATGACTATTCCGATTTAAAAAAGCTGAAATCGTTGGTGAAGCAGCAGGAAGAGAATGCTGCAAGTGCATCATCTGTTGCCGCACCTGTCACTACGCCTTCAAAACCTGCACAGCCGACTCCAGCGCCTGTGACAAATACACAGCCACCAGCCCAGCCACCTGTTCAGCCAACCTCGCAACCGGTAACGGTAACACCACCGTCAGCCACCGACGAGGAATATTTGCTATTTATTGCGGAAGCCGACAAGCAGTATGCAGGAAAGGATTATGAAAAGGCAAAAGCCAATTATACCAGAGCCCTGGCAAAAAAGCCAAACGAAGCATATCCTGCGGCCCGCCTGGAAACCATTGAGCGTTTATTAGCGATATTGAATAGTGGAGAAACAGAACGCATCCGTAAAGAGAATGAGGCGTTACAACAATATAACGCACTAGTAGCTAAGGCCGACAGTATGGTGCAGGCACTACAATATACTCAGGCCAAGCTTACCTACTATGAGGCATTGAAATACAGGCCCTCCGAAACATATCCGAAAAATCGAATAAAGGCAATAGATGATCAATTGGAACTGTTGCGGCAAAAGGAAGAGGCCAACAGACTTGCACTTGAAAAGGAAGCAGCCATTCAAAAGGCTTATGCTGACGAAGTTGAGAAAGCTGACGCGTTTTTTAATAAGGAGCAATATGACGAGGCTGCCATTGGCTATGCTGCAGCTCAAAAAATAAAACCTGAGGAAGCCTATCCGGCAAACCGATTAACGGATATTGCTAATTTGAAGGAAGCCAAAGCTCAGTTGGAGCAGGAAAAACTAAAGCAAGCCAGGCAACGCGAAATTGATACGAAATACAAAACTGCAGTAGCAAAGGGCGACAAAGCTTTTAGTGAAAAGAAATACGCAGATGCGAGGGTTGCCTACAAAGAGGCTATGTCGCAAAAGCCTTCCGAGACATATCCGCAGCAGCGTATTGACGATATCACCAATATAGAGGCATTGCTGCTGCAACAAAAAAGGGAATTAGAGGAGGTGGCCGTGCAAAAGGCCATTGATAACACCTACGATAGCGCCATTACTAAAGCCGATAACTATTTTAAGAACAAGGCTTACGAGGATGCAAGACTTGGATATTCAGTAGCGCTAAAGGCAAAGCCAAATGAAATATATCCTCAGGATCAACTTAATGTAATTGACGCTATAATGCTAAACCTGAAGGCTGAAGCGGAGGCTGAAAAGGAAAGGCTGGCAAAGGAGAAAATTGCCAATGAGCAGTTTCAGGAATTACTGTCAATGATTAAAAAGTCGATAGATGCAAATGATTTAACCGCAGCAGAAGCATATGTTGGCAAGGCGCTTGCAGAAAGACCAACGGATCCAATAGCCCTAGCCTACAATAAAAATATTAACGACATAAAGCAGGCTGCCATCCGGGCTGAGGAAGAGGCGAAAAAACGTGAAGCTAAGCGACAAACTGAAGCCGCTATCGCCAAGGCAAAGGCGGAGAAAGAAAAGGAGTTGGAAGCACAGCGTCAACTTGATGCGCAATATGCGAAGGCCGTCGCAGACGGTGAGGCAGCCTATAAAGACAAACGATTGGAGGATGCAACGCGATTTTTCAATGACGCTCTGTCTCTGAAGCCAGGCGAGGAATATCCCAAACAAAGGTTACAGGACGTGCAGGCACTTGAAGAGGCTCTGGCTACCATGGCTAAGGAAAATGAAAGAAAACAACAGGAAGAGTTGTTGCAGCAAGCCTATAATGACGCTTTACTTACAGGTGATCAATTGTATAATGATGGCGATTGGGCCGGTGCCATCAAGAGCTACAATAAAGCGCTTTCATTGAAGCCTGAGGCACTTTATATTGGTGAGAAGATTCAGAAAGCTCAGGAAATGATTGATAATGGGTATGTACGTGATCCATCAAAACAATACCTGATAAATGCAGCCGGCGATATTCAGCTACCTGTACAAACTACTATGGTGCCACTTACACAGGCTGAGTTGTTTAATAAATATCCTCGCTTTGATTTTAGAATGGTACCCTTTGGACAAAGAACAGCCGCGGATTATTTTTTGAAAGCTGATACTTTATTTAATTACAACGAAAGTATTAATACGCTATTGGAGGCACCAGTGTATTTGGCAAAGGATAGCATTGAAGGCTTGAGCGTGCAATTGGTTGGCATTCATGTGGCGGCCAACAATGTGTACTTTAGATTATTATTCAAAAATTTCAGGGATAAAGAGTGGTTGGTCGGTCGCACCACGCTAGTGCTATACGCCAACCCCAATAAGGAGGTCGTTTACCATCCTGTATACACTACCGGTTTCCCATACCTGTTGCCTGGCAAACAAATAGAAACGGTATTTGCCACAAGACTACCTACCCTTGATGATGATGAGCATCTGATATTGTTTATCATCGATCGAACCGAAAAGGTGCAGCATCAAATATTTATTGAAGGAAAAATATTTAATGAGCAGATAAGCAAATGATGGTGACTACAAAAACTAAATGGCAGATTAGGCCAATTTATGTTGCAATTTCTTTGCTGCTATCCTTCAATTCGTTTAGCCAGTCGAGCCATCAGGTTACTTTTTGTGGCGAACCTGTTCCTATAAGCAACCAGTTTGTAGCAGAGAAGCTTATGGGTATCATCAAAAAGATGATGCCAATGGTAAACATGAAGAGCATACGGGATCAGGCCATTGCGTTCTTTCCTTATATCGAAAGTCAGTTGGCGGCCAGTGGTTTGCCAACAGATTTAAAATATATTGCTGTAGTAGAAAGCAACCTTAAACTGGCCGTTTCTCCGGTTGGAGCAAGGGGTTTTTGGCAGTTGATGGAACCGACAGCCAAAGGCTATGGCCTCATTGTAGAACCTGGCGGTATAGACGAGCGTGACGATATTGTAAAGAGTACCCGGGCAGCCTGTAGTTTACTTCGCGATTTTTATAGCTATATCGCCCGAACGCACAAAGTGAAGAGTTGGGTACTTACCGCTGCTGCTTACAACTATGGCAATGGCAATATCACCAAGGCCATACGAAATCAAGGTACCAGCAATTACTTCAATATGAATCTAAATCCTGAAACCGCTATTTATGTTTATAAAATAATTGCGGTAAAGGAACTGTTTGAAAACCCGGAATTATACATGAAGGATTTTGGGTACA
>JAHEMO010000247.1 GCA_024643625.1 Chitinophagaceae bacterium | reverse complement strand
AATTTTAATATTGACCCTGATTGGTATCTGGGCAAAATAAATGTTTCGGATGCCGGCGATTGCATGGGCATCAAGCAAATGATGGAACTGATACGCGAGGAATTTCCGACGCTGAAGTTTGGTTATTTTAATCCGCCCATGGAACGGATAAAAGGAAATTTCGATTATGATTTTGCGCACAGATAATAATGCTAAGCCTTGCGGTAAATTTTGCCGCATATGAGCCAATCTACACGAGGTATTTTATTTGCCATAATTGCCTGCCTGTTATGGAGCGGCAACTTTATTGTGGCCCGTGCTATTTTTCCGTTTATCCCACCCGTAACGCTTGCCTTTTTACGATGGATTACCGCTACGCTGATGCTATGGTTGGTGGGGCGCAAACATCTTTCGTTACAACGCAAGCTCATTTGGCAACACAAATGGTATTTTTTAGGTGCATCAATAACGGGTGTGGTGGTTTTTAATACGCTGCTGTATGTAGCAGGGCACTATACATCTGCTGTAAATATGGCATTGATTGGAACCACAAGTTCACCGGTATTTACCTTCATTATTGCTGCCTGGCTATTGCACGAAAAAATTCCCTGGATAAGATTGCTTGGCTTAGCCGTGTGCATTGCCGGCATTGGTTTTTTGGTTTCTAAAGGCAGTTGGGAAAATTTACAGCAACTGCAATTTGGCACCGGCGATTTGTGGGTGCTGCTGGCCGGACTAATTTTCGCCTTCTACAACATTTTTGTGCGGCGAAAGCCAGCGGGTTTCAATGCCGCTTCATTTTTGTTTATCACTTTTTCCATTGGTACTACCATACTTTTTCCGGCTATGCTTATTGAGCAAAGCCTTACCCCGGGCATTGTATGGAATTGGCAGGTGGCAGGCTCCATTTTATATATCGGTGCCGGCGCATCGGTTGCAGCATTTTTTTGCTGGAATGCAGCTATTGGACTTTTAGGCGCAGCACGTACTTCCATCTTTGGCAATCTCATCCCTTTGTTCAGCAGTATTGAAGCGGTTTTATTGCTCAACGAAAAACTATATGCTTACCATTGGCAGGGTATGATTTTATTGGCTGTCGGGTTGTTGCTGGCGAATTGGAGAATTCGGGCGAGGTAATTTTTACCATTTTGTTTGTATGCATTTTGGGTAAAAATCGTTTCTAAGCTGTTTATGAACATATACACAACCTTACCATCCTCGCGGGTTTTGAACGGTACCTTTACGGAAATCAGGTACGGTAAAATGGACGCAGCATTCGAAAAGAAAAAGAACACAAAAGCCATGAGCTACACCTTGGGTGTGCTAGGGGCGCTTTTTGCTATTTTTTTCCTGGTGAGTTGGACCGTGAAACCACCGGAACTGCCATTGTTAGACGAAGGCATTGAAGTTAATTTGGGCAATAGCGAAACGGGATTTGGCGACATACCACCTATGGTTCCCGGTGAACCCGCTCCTGAACCGCAGGAAGCTATGGCAAGCACACCCATGAGCAATCCTCCTGCCGAGGAACCTGTTACCAGCATAGAAGATAATAATGACCCCGATGCCGTAGTGGTACCCAAAAAAGTAGAGCGTACTACCACCAAGCCAAAACCTACAGTAAATGAATCTGTGGCCACCCGCAAACCATCGCCGGAGCCACCGGCCCCCAAGCCGCAAAAGCCTAAGGCTACTATGGGAACCTACACCGGCGGCAATGGTACCGGCGGCAATAATCAGGATGGTTTTAATAATGTTAAGAATCAGGGTGTTGCAGGTGGTACCGGCGATCAGGGCAAACCAAACGGCAATATCAACAGCGATAGTTATACCGGTAATGGCGGCACCGGCAAAAGTGGTGTGAGCATCAGCCGTGGTTTATCGGGACGCAGCATTACCCGCTTTCCTTCTTTTGAGGATGACTTTAACGAGAACGCCAAAGTTGCTGTGGACATTCGTGTTGATGATAATGGTAATGTAACGAGTGCAACTTTTCAGCCGCGCGGCAGCACAACCGGCAATGCCAATCTTAAAGCCATTGCCATACGCAAAGCAAAACAGCTTAAGCTATCCGAAGGCGATAGTGAAAGCCTTGGCACAGTAATATTTAATTTCCGGCTAAAAGGTTGAGGCATTGCGCAGGTAGCGCATTTACTTTGCGGCGTGAATTACCAGGAATGTATTGCGTATTTGTACAGTAAACTACCCATGTTTAGCAGGGTAGGTGCAGCAGCCTATAAAAAGGATTTAGGCAACACTATATTGTTGCTACAGCATCTTGATAATCCACATCACCATTTCAAAAGCATTCATGTGGCGGGCACCAATGGCAAGGGAAGCACAAGCCATATGCTTGCCGCTATTATGCAAACAGCAGGTTATAGTACAGGGCTCTACACATCGCCGCACTTACGTGATTTTCGGGAGCGCATTCGCGTGAATGGTGAAATGGTTTCCGAGGAATTTGTGATTGATTTTACGGAAAAAATAAAGCCCGTCATTGAAGCCATAGAGCCAAGTTTTTTTGAAGTAACAGTGGCTATGGCATTCGCATGGTTTGCCGCGCAAAAGGTTGATGTGGCGGTTATAGAAACCGGATTAGGCGGACGTTTGGACAGTACCAATATTATTACGCCCGATATAAGTGTGATAACCAATATTGGTTGGGACCACATGAATATTTTGGGCAATACACTGCCAGCTATAGCAGCCGAAAAAGCAGGTATTATAAAACAGGAAGTGCCGGTAGTAGTAGGTGAAGTGTTGCCGGAAACCAGGCAGGTGTTTACAGACACTGCTGCTGCACAAGGGGCGCCCTTGTTGATTGCTTCCGATGTGTACCGGATTTTATCAAAACAGTTGACTGTGGACACCCTCCGCATAACAGTACAACCGCCGCAAGGAGATCAAATACAATTGCAATCCGATTTGCCGGGCATTTATCAGCAGCATAATATGCTCACCACTTATGCTGCTGCAAAGGTTTTGGCACATAGCGGTTGGGCATTGACGGATGCAGTAATTAGCCGGGGCATGGCCCATGCTGCTGCCCTAACGGGCCTTCAAGGCAGGTGGCAATTGATGCATCGCCAGCCATGGCTGATTGCTGATGTGGCGCATAATGCAGATGGCATATATCAGTTGATACAGCACATAGATTCGGTTCGGGACCAAATTGAAAATGTTCACATCATATACGGCACTTCGGCCGACAAAGACCTTTCAGGTATTTGGCCTCTATGGCCGCGGGATTATCATTATTATTTTACCAGCGCACAATTGCCCCGTGCTATGCCTGCCGCCCAGCTTGCTGCATTAGCAGCAGCACAAGGGATTGCCGGACAAGATTTTCCTAACGTGATGAAGGCCCTTGCATATGTGACAGGCATTGCAGCCACCAACGATTTGATTATGGTTTGCGGCAGTGTATTTGTAGTAGGCGAAATAGATGAAGTAGCTATACCAGCTTTATTTCGCCGAGATGCATAAGACTGTAAAAAATAGATGATACATGCAGGCTTTGTAAAATTTCATTTCGCGCCAGCATATTTTTTAATTCTTCCATGCTTACCAATACCAGTTCCAGTTCCTCGTTTTCATCCAGCGAAGTGGCATGCATCAATTGGCAACCGGTGGCTACATAGCAGTGCATGCGGTTATTGTGTGTAGCAGGGTTGGGGGCAATCTCCGCTGTTTTAATTAATGCAGTCGCTTCATAACCGGTTTCTTCGCGCAATTCTCTTGCAGCGGTATGCAGGGGGTCGGTTTCGTGGCTATCCATGATGCCACCAGGGAGTTCAAGGCTAAAACTACCGAGGGCATAACGGTATTGTTTTACCAGAATGATGCGGTTATCGGTCGTCAAGGGAAGCACCGTTACCCAATCGGTGAATTCAAATACGTAGTAGCGATCCATGGCATCACCATTGCCTTTCAGCACTTTGTCCTTGCGCAGGTTAAACCAGGTTTCCTTAAAAATGTATTCGCTGGCCAGTTGCTGCCAGGCTTTGAGTGGATGTTGCATTGTAAAATTTCAAACCATTTACCAGCCGTTACGTTCTCTCAGTTTGTTGATATGCGCAGTATGGTGCCTGCCATGCCATGCATACATCCCTAACAAGTGCCAAACTGTATGTTGCTTACCTGTACCGCCATGCACATAAGTGCGTTGCCATTGGTCTCCTTCAATGGATTTGAAAAGGGCAACAAGCCTGATATGCAAAGCATGCAAAAGCGTGAACGCATGGTTTACCGGCAAAGCAGTATCCGCCAACTGTACCCAATCATTTTCTTCATAAGCTCTTATGGTGGGATTGTTTTCGGTAAGAGCAAGTTTGAGCCGGCAAAAACAATTGATGTGGCTATCGGCGACGTGGTGTACTACCTGATGAGGCGTCCAGCCACCTTCGCGATAGGGTGTATGCAATTGTGTTTCGTTTAAATTGAGTATGGCAGACTCCAGCATATTGGGGAGCTGCGCAATATCAATCAGCCATTTTTGGAGAAGCCGTTCATTAAATGGTTGCGATTCAAAATGCCCGATGGGATAACGAGTATCTTCTTGCATATGTGTTTATTTTATAAAGTAGGGGAGTGAAAGTAAATAAAAGCAATCATCTATTGTCTCTGTTAATTGGTCAATAGATTACAAGTGTTGGCGGTATTTTTTATTTGCTGGATTAATTTCTCGATATAAAAAAAGGCGCCCGTGACAGGACGCCTTTCAAAAAATTATTGCGTTACAATATCAATCAACTCAATCTCAAATATGAGTGTTGAGCCTCCCGGTATTTTGGGTGGGCTGCCCTGCAAGCCATAAGCCAAATCGTGCGGAATATAAAATTTGTAGGTAGAACCTACTGGCATTTGCTGTACACCTTCTGTCCAGCCACGAATAACGCCGCTTAGCGGGAATTGAGCAGGTTCGCCACGG
>JAHEMO010000037.1 GCA_024643625.1 Chitinophagaceae bacterium | reverse complement strand
ATATAGCCAAAACCATCTTGGCGGCCACCGAACTGAATGACCGGCCCGCTGTACGGTTTCTTAATTGTGTAATTAGCAGGGGTAACATGGCACTTGTAAATGATACCAACAGGTTGATTGTTCCCTCTGCGGCTTTGGGAGACTTTCCGGCACCCAATGACAACGAGCCATTTACGCCATCATTTACCTACACCGGTAAAATCAAGTTGGTTAATACCAGCACCGGTGTGGCGGTAGATAGCCTGACCAATGTGGCTTTAGAGCCCAATAAGTATTTCACCTTCTATGCTTCGGGGGTTATTGGGGGCACGGGAGCCAATAAACCAAAGCTGCACCTGCAGATGCATTAGCATTTGTCTACCATTTTCAACTATTTATTGACAGCTCACAAAAAGCCAGAGCAAGTATCTTATGGATACTTAGTTTCGCGCCGGATTTTTTAAAACAGTTCTACCATGTATTTTGCTGATCGTCTTTCGAAATTTAGTGAGCCTGAGACCCTGAAAATGGCCAAAATGGCCAGAGAACTCCGCGAACAGGGAAAAGATGTAATTGGTCTCAGCCTGGGGGAGCCGGATTTTGATACCCCTGACCACATAAAAGAAGCGCTGATAAACGCCATCAATAATAATTACTCGCATTATCCGCCGGTAGCGGGTTATCCTGAACTGCGCAAAGCCATTTGTACCAAGCTTTGGCGCGATAGCGATCTGGATTATTCACCCGAACATACGCTTGTAAGTACAGGCGCCAAGCAATCGATTGCCAACCTCATTTTTGCCGTTGTGGATAGTGGGGTAGATGTAATTATTCCCACGCCCTACTGGGTGAGTTATAGCGAAGTGGTACGCATGGCGGGTGGCAATCCCATTATGGTTCGCACCAGCTACGAGTCGGGATATAAAATAACACCCGAACAACTTGAAGCAGCCATTACACCCAATACCAAACTTTTCATGTTTTCATCGCCGAGCAATCCCACCGGTGCGGTATACAGCAAAGATGAGTTGGAAGGATTAGCCGGGGTTTTCGAACGTCATCCGGATATCTGGATCATGAGCGACGAAATTTATGAGTACACGAATTATGTGGGTGGCCACCATTCTATCGCACAGTTTCCGTCTGTTATTGACAGGGTAGTCATTATCAATGGCTTGTCCAAGGGCTTCGCCATGACGGGCTATCGCCTTGGCTACCTGGCCTGCCGCAACACCGACTTGGTGAAAGCATGCGACAAAATTCAGGGACAGATAACAAGCGGTGCCAATGCAGCAACACAACAAGCTGCCGTGGTAGCGTTGCTGGAAGATTTGAAGCCAACTATGGACATGGTAGAAGAATTTAAAGCCCGCCGCAGTATTGTGATGGAATACCTGTCTGCCATTCCTAACATTCGCATTGAAGAGCCTGCAGGAGCCTTTTATGTATTCCCGGACGTAAGTGCCTATTTCGGCAAAAAAGTGGGCGACCGTACCATTGCCAATAGCGACGACATGAGTATGTATTTGCTGGAACAGGCCTGGGTGAGCACCGTTAGCGGCAACGCTTTTGGCGAGCCTAACTGTATCAGAATTAGTTATGCGGCAAGCCGTGCTGAACTGGAAAAGGGCTTCGAACGCATCAAAAAGGCGTTTGCCGACCTCGTTTAGGGCTTATGAATAAAAAATAATCCTAAAATATTTTTCATTTCAGGTAGTTTTTTGCGGCACAACTAACAGCTTCAGGGTCGCAACCCCTACTTTTGCGCTCCATTTATTAATGCCCGGCTGGAATCGGGCTGTAAAACAGACACTATGAAAAAAGAAATCCATCCAAAAAGCTACCGCAAGGTTGTTTTCAAGGATATGAGTAATGGTACTTCCTTCCTGTCGCAGTCAACAGCCGCTAGTCGCGAAACCATCGATTGGGAAGACGGTAATACCTACCCACTGATTAAGCTTGAAATTTCCAATACAAGTCACCCGTTTTATACCGGTAAAAATGTATTGGTTGATACCGCGGGTCGTATCGATAAGTTCCGCAGAAAATACGCGAAGAACTAAGTTGGTAAAAAAGAAACCTCTGGCAAAATGCTCCTGTTTTCAGCAGGAGCATTTTTTGTTTGAATACCACCGGGGCGAAGCAATCTGCCAAACCTTAAATTGCAGCCCTTCATGGCAATAAACAAACACATCAATTCAAGAGCCCGGCGCATCGCCGATTTTGGGCTGGGTAATCAAACAGAAGATTATGGTGGCCGGTTTTTTCTAAAAGATGGCAGGCCTAATGTGCGCTACGATGGCATTAGTTTTTTTGAGCGCATTAGCTTCTTCGATTCGCTGATGGGGATGAGTTGGCTGCGCTTTTTAGCCATCATTATTTTGCTTTTTGGCATGGTTAATATTGTATTTGCCCTGCTATACTTTACGCTTGGCGTTGAAGGATTATATGGAGAGGAAGCCACCACAGGGTTGGGCCGGTTTTGGGAGGCTTTCTTTTTTAGTACCCAAACACTTACAACGGTAGGCTATGGCCATTTGGCACCCGAAAGCTTTTCCATAAATCTGGTGGCAGCGCTGGAAGCTATGACGGGTTGGCTATGTTTTGCTATGGCAACAGGTTTAATTTATGGCCGCTTTGCCCGGCCTAAAATGCACCTGAAGTATAGCGAAAGCGCAGTGATTGCACCTTTCGAAAACGGCACCGGATTAATGGTAAAAGTAGCTCCCTTCAAAGCCAACCATCACCTGCTGGATGCCCAGGCCATGATGACACTTGCGATGGTAAGAGAAGTAAATGGTGTTAGTAAAAATGAATTTTATCGGTTGGATCTGGAATACGAAACCGTAAACGCACTTTCACTATCCTGGACCATTGTTCATCCTATCAATGAAACCAGTCCACTGTTTGGACTTTCTTTTCAGGAAATAAAAGATCTGCAAACCGAGCTCATTGTATTTGTCAAAGCATTTGACGACAGCTTTAATGCCAGTGTAACATCACGAAGTAGCTATACCGCTTCCGAAATAAAACATGGATATAAGTTTGTCACTATTTTTCACAGAAATTCCAGCGGAGGTTCTACCGTGCTTGAGTTAGATAAACTCGACAAGATAGAAAAGGTCACATTGCCACTTTCAACTTTGGCTGAACCATGATAACCGAAATTGGAACAGATATATACCGGGCCGCAGATTTGTTGCGCCATGGCGAATTGGTAGGGATACCTACCGAAACAGTATATGGTCTTGCGGCTAATGCCCTGCAGCAAGATGCAGTTTTGAAAATATACGCAGCCAAACAACGCCCGCGATTTAATCCACTAATTCTGCATGTGCCATCGCTGGACAAAGCATTGCCTTATATAAAAGATATGAGCAGCAATCTGAAGATGCTGGCGCAGCAATTTTGGCCCGGCAGCCTTACGCTTTTACTGCCTAAATCCACTGTGGTAAACGATCTGGTGACAGCAGGTAGCTCCCGGGTGGCGCTTCGTGTGCCGGCACACCCGCTTGCATTGACCCTACTTCAGGCAATTGATTTTCCATTGGCCGCACCAAGCGCCAACCCAAGCGGTTACGTAAGTCCTACAACTGCGGCACATGTGTCGGCGCAATTGAATGGAAAAATAGCTTACATACTTGATGGGGGTGCATGTGCTGTTGGCCTTGAATCAACCATTGCAGGCGAAGACGAAGAGGGCCATCTCACCGTCTACAGAACAGGGGCTGTAACCCCTCAAATGATTGAAGCCATAACCGGCATTATGCCCAAATTGCAAACGCGGCCAAATGAAAAAAATAATCCGCAAACTCCCGGGCAACTGATAAGTCATTACGCTACACGTACGCCGTTATTCCTTTCCACTCAATGGGAGAACTATATTCCGAAAAGAACTTTCGGCAAACTACTACATATCAGTTTTTCAACGCTGCCATCAATAACCGGATACCATACACATTGGGTGCTTGCTCCCGATGGGGACCTATCCACCGCTGCAAAAAATTTATTCAGTATGCTTCGCGAAGCTGATGCAGGTGCGTTTGATGCAATTGTAATTGATGAAGTGCCGGCAATGGGAATTGGCCTTGCTGTAAATGACAGGTTGCACCGTGCGCAACATCATCTGAAAGGGGCGTAGAATTTATTTTATTGAGCATTTGCTTCCCTGATAAGGGAAGCTTCATCCCAGCCCTCATCATGAGTCAAATCATAATCTTTGAGATCGTCGCGCAAAATGGTTTCAATCTCTTCGATGTATTGGCGTGCCGTAATCACATATTCCTGTTCATCGTGAATGGCTGCTAATTCTTTCATTTTTTGCTCGTCGTACAACCTGAATTTGCGGGCGGCCCTACCGGCATGATAGGCGCGATACCCTAAGGATCGCATTACATCTACAGCAAGGCGAATAGAAGTATCGAGCGATTCACGATAGATATGCGGCATGCCGGCATTCATAAGATCGTAGGCATCGTAGCGATTAGTGCTACGCACAAACATGCGCAAATGCGGGAAATGTTTTTTAACGGTTTCAATCAATTCAAGTCGCTTTTCAGCATTACCAATGGCTATCACCAAAATTTTTGCTTTATGTGCGCCTGCAGCTTCCAGCAGATCGTAGCGACTTGCATCGCCATAAAATACTTTTAATCCCATGCGACGAACCCAATTCACCTGATCACTGTCAATGTCCAATACAGTAGCTTGAATATGATGCGCCCGCAGCATGCGCCCAACTGTACTACCGAAATGTCCAAAGCCGGCAATAATTACAGGATTATCTTCTTCCATGTTATCCGCAGCTTTCTGTTCCGGCTTTTCCTTTGTACCCACAATGGGTAAAATCCATTTTTCATTGATCAAAAAAACCAAAGGCGTAAGTGCCATGCTGATAGCAATTACTGAATTGGCAATGCCTGCCGTTTCCCTGTCGAAGATGGATTCACTAATGCCCAATGCTACCAATACAAAACCAAACTCACCGGCCTGACTAAGACTGAAACTAAATATGGCATTTTGATCGAAGCCCATGCGAAAGACCTTGCCTAATACCCAAAGCAAAATCCCTTTTACGGTCATCATCAAAAACACCAAACCCAAAATGAGCCATGGCTGCTGCATAATCAAAGCAAAATCGATAGAAGCCCCCACGGCTATAAAAAACAAACCAAGAAGCAGGCCTTTGAAAGGCTCTATATCGCTTTCCAATTCATGTTTAAATTCACTGTTGGCCAATACAACGCCGGCTAAAAATGTACCAAGCGCAGGACTCAAACCAATCCATACCATCAGCGCAGCAATACTTACCACTACCAATAAAGATGAAGCCGTAAACATTTCGCGCAATCTTGTTTTAGCCATCAGCCGAAGCATGGGAATAACTATAAAACGGCCAAGACCAATAACGGCAACTACGGAAGCCAATACAGCTAACGGCTGTGCCCAACCCGGTAGTTGATCCAATATAGCAACAGATTCGCCGTGATTTTCCTTCACCGGTGCATCAGCAATAATCTCAGTATTACTGAGCAATTGAAACAAGGCCAGCATAGGTATTACCGCTATATCCTGAAAAAGTAAAACGGCAAAGGAACTTTGACCAGCTACAGTACCCATTAATCCTTTTTCATTAAAAGTTTGCAGTACAATAGCGGTAGAGCTTAATGATAGCAGCATACCGAGTGCCAACGCCATATTCCACGACAAACCCAGTAGCAACAAAATGGATCCAATAACAAGGGTAGTAGCGCATACCTGTAAAGCACCAAGCCCAAGAATACTTTTTCGCATGCGCCACAGCAATTCGGGCTCCAGTTCCAGGCCAATGATAAAAAGCATCATCACAACGCCAAACTCAGCAAAATGCATCAGGTCTTCACCTTCTTCGCCAATAAAGCCCAACACAAAAGGACCTATAATGATGCCGGCCAGTAAATAACCCAACACGCTACCCAGTGACAGTTTTTTGGCAATCGGTACCATAATTACACTTGCTGCGAGGTATATAGTAGCCTGAAACAAAAAGCTGTGCTGATCCATATACAAATATTTTAAGTGACCGTCAACCCGGCAACGTTGGCTTGAGGATGAGTAGTTAACTGTTGTAACCAATTTGCGTACGCCTTGGTAGCCTCATCAATGGACTCGTTTGTAAGTTTGTGTGTACCATACACTATAAATGGATCGGCATATTGCATACCACATAGCGTTGCCGTTTGCGCAAAAGGCAACAAATAATCCTTGACAAAGCGCTTATTTCTTCCTTCAGCAGAGTAGGCAAGAGCCGTGCCACCGCAACTTACACACTGCACCATGGTTTTGCCATGCAGCGCCTTTCCTTTGCTGCCATAAGCCCAGCCATGCTCCAATACTAAATCGAGCCATTGCTTTATGAGTGCCGGAGCACTATACCAATACAACGGATGCTGCAAAACAACAATATCATGCTGCTCCAGCAGTTGCTGTTCGTAAGCTACATCAATATCAAAATCGGGATACCGTTCATACAAATCGTTGAACGTAATATCGGTTGCCTGCCTTAGCGTATGCAGCAATGCCCGATGGACTCTTGATTTTTCCAGTGCAGGATGCGCAAACTGAATCAATACTTTCGCCATGCCGGATTTCTTAACTGGTGGTTGTATTACCACATTTTTTTTCTATTCGGGATAATACCCTTAGAGCGCATTCATAATCGTCAAAAACTCTTCGGCATTAAGGCTTGCGCCGCCTACAAGTCCACCATCCACATCGGGCTGACCAAATAATTCTGCAGCATTAGCGCCTTTAACACTGCCGCCATACAATATTGAAATTTCAGCAGCCACATCATCGCCATATTGCTTGGCAAATACGCTACGCAAATGTGCATGCATTTCCTGCGCTTGCGCGCTGCTTGCGGTTTTACCGGTGCCAATGGCCCAAATAGGTTCGTAGGCAATCACTACCTGTTTTATTTGTTGCGCATCAAGGTGAAATAAACTCTCTTCAATTTGCTTTTGCACAAAAGCATCTTGAGTGCCGGCCTCTCGTATTGAAAGCGATTCGCCACAACAAAAAATAGGAGTGAGACCACCTTGCAAAACAGCATCGGTTTTAGCGGCCAGCAAGGCGTTGCCTTCCTGTTGATATTCGCGTCTTTCACTATGTCCCAGTATCACATACCGCACACCAACGCTTTGCAACATGGCCACCGATACTTCGCCGGTATAAGCACCTGAAGCTTTATCGCTGCAGTTTTGCGCAGCAATAAAGTGAAAAGGCTTTTCACCCAATTTTTCCCCTGCCAACGACAGGTAAGGAAAAGGAATGCCAAATACGGCAATATGATTTTCATCCAGTTTAGGAGCAAAGCCTTGCATAGTTTGCAGCAACGATTCGGCTTCTGCCAATGTGGTATTCATTTTCCAGTTAGCTGCGGCTATTTTCTTTCGCATAATTATTTTGGTTATGATTTTTTTACTGATTGTTCAAAAATATGGTTTAGTACCTGCCTGAGATTTTTGGGTGGCAATTCGTTTTTTAACTGCATCCATCGTTCTGTGTCGGCAATGGCTTTTTCCAACACATAGCCTTGCTGATTGCCCCACCAAAATGAGGGAATATTTTTCTCCGGCAGCATGGGATGATGGATGCTGCAGCAGGCACCAATGGTAGTACCCGAATTGATGGCCGTGAGAATGGCTGTGCGGGAATAATCGCCCATCAAACAGCCCATTTTTTGCCCGGCATCCATTTCCATTTGTTTGCCATGGTGCCATACCCTTACGTGGCTTGCTGTATTTTTTACATTGCTTACAAAGGTTCCGGCACCCAGATTACACCAGTCGCCAATTACACTATCACCCAAATAGCCTTCATGCGCTTTATTGCTAAAAGCGGTGAGTATGCAATTTTTCAATTCGCCGCCAACGGTACATTTTTCACCCACATTGGTACCGCCGTATGCATTGGTTCCCATTTTAGCCACCGCATTTTTACCGATATAAACCGGCCCGCGCAAATGGCTGCCTTCCATTACCAATGCACCCTCATCAATAACCACGGCGCCTTCTTCCGCATTAATAATGCAGGCTCTTACAGAGGCTGTGGCATGAATAACAACCGGGTAATCGCCAAAAATGGTATTGCTGTTATGATGGGCATCCTGAAAAGTAAAATCAAGCAAATCCAAATCATAGCGCATCCAGCGTTGGTTATCCTGCACCAATTGCGGTGCCCATTGCAGGCGATATTGATTAGCAACAGTTGTGGTTTGGGCAGGCCAAACCGGAAACTGCTGATAAGCGGGTAGGGTAGCGCTGCAATAGCCCAAAATTCCCTGGGCATCATTAAGCGTTTCGCCCGGCTTAAGCTGAAGCAAACTTTCCATACTAGCATTATCCGGCCAGCAGGATGCATCAATAACCAGATAATCTCCTTTGGCAGCAGTTACGGTTTGTTGCAGATAAGCTTCGGTGAGTGCATACACCTGCAGACGGGTACGCCGGCGCCATCGTTCTGCAATGGTAAAAATGCCATTACGAATGGAAGCTACGGGCTTAGTAAGTGTAAAAGGGTAGAGGCTTAATCTCGTAGCCGGCGTGTCGAATAATAATATGGTTCTCACAAGTGTAACTTTCAATGTTCAAAATAAAGGATTTACAAAAACGGGCACTCTGGCAATACCCATTCCTTTAATCCCAAATAATACCCGCCTCCGCATAGGCGCTCATAAAAGCCCGGCCAACCGTTGCATAATTGTACTTTGCCGATGCCGACGCAGCAATGGCAGCATTGTCAAATTTTTTGTGGCCGGTTATCATGCTTTCCAATGCATGCAAAAGAGCATCGCGGTCTTCGTTTGCTACCAGTATTCCATTCTCCTCGTTAATAACTTCAGCAATACCACCCACATCGGTACTCACCACAGGCAAGCCGGCACAAAAAGCCTCTAAGATTACACAAGGCAAATTTTCATAGCGGCTAAAAAGAAAAAGCGCATCTGCCTGCTGAATAGCTGTGGCCACTGCTGTGTAGGGTAGCCAACCCGTAAAGTGAATAGCCTCCCGCCGCCGATCTGTAGCTTGCCACCATTGTTCCAAATCTGTATCTAATGGCCCAATCATGGTGCAGATCAGTGTTTGATATTGCGAAACCAATTGATCCAGCACCGCCAAAACACCCTCAATATTTTTCTGATAATTCATGGTGGAGACATGAATCAGCCGGAACTTACCATCGTTCTTTTGCTGCGCAAGCGGAAAAAATTGCTGGGTATCCACCACATTAGGCACCACGGAATAAGGGATATTACCATAGCGTGATTGCACCATTTGCCCCAACTGATGTGTTACCGAAATAAATCTTTTCGCAGATTCAAATATCTGCTTGAAAATCAGTTGTTTAGCTACCGACGCTGTTCTAATATTCACCAACGCTCCGGGTTGGTATTCAGTAGAATTCTCGGTGATAACAATTGGTATCTTCCATTTGCGCAATCGCAGCGCCCAAATGGCGGCCCGCCAAACTATATTCACATGAATAAGTTTTGGACGGCCATATTCACGTTCAATTGCGATGATGGCTTTGCTCAGAATGCGGAGATAATACCATTGACTCCACAACGCATCGGCAAATGCACGCCGGGGATAATAAAATATCCATTCATCCAGTTGGCCATCTTGTTTTCTGCATAGCTCGATATTTTTATTGCCGGGGGTTGGGTCTTTTACGGCAAACAACACCACTACCGGAACCTGAGTGGCGATAGCACGGGCATGTCGTTGTACAAAATCGCCATTAAAGGCATCAACCCGCGAAGGATACCACCCACATAATTTCAATACATACGACACTTAGCTGAAGGTTTTAAACATTCCCAAAATAGGGCTTTGCTTCATGCTCAAACGGTTACATTTGCAAACTTGGGTAAATATCTATGGAAGAACCTTTACAGCCGCAGGAAACGAACGATTCAGACCGGATAATTCAGATAAACATCGAGGAGCAAATGAAGACCGCCTACATCGACTATTCGATGTCGGTAATTGTGGGTCGTGCTCTGCCTGATGTACGTGATGGCCTCAAACCGGTGCACAGGAGGGTCCTGTACACCATGAATGAGTTGGGCCTCGATTTTGGAAAGCCGTATAAAAAATGCGCCCGTATAGTGGGTGATGTTATGGGTAAATACCACCCCCATGGCGACTCATCTATTTACGACACGCTGGTGCGTATGGCGCAGGATTGGAATATGCGCTATATGCTGGTGGATGGTCAGGGTAACTTTGGCAACCAGGATGGTGACCCTCCGGCAGCCATGCGTTATACCGAAGCCCGCCTTCAGCGCCTATCAGAAGCCATACTGCAGGATATTGAAAAAGATACCGTTGACTATCAACTGAACTTTGACGACAGCACCGAAGAACCTACTGTGCTGCCCACCCGTATTCCACAGCTATTGGTAAATGGTGCCAGCGGCATTGCCGTAGGCATGGCTACCAATATGATGCCGCATAACCTTTCGGAGGTGATAGATGGCTGCCTGGCATTTATTGATAACCGCGAGCTTACGTCCGAAGAATTGATGGAATGGGTCAAAGGCCCCGACTTCCCCACAGGAGGTGTCATCCATGGTATGGATGGCATAAAGCAGGGATTTCTTACCGGTAGAGGCAGGGTAGTGCTTCGTGGTAAGGCCGATGTAGAATCGGATGGCAAAAGCAAAGACAAAATTGTAATTACAGAGGTTCCGTATCAGGTTAACCGAGACTTGCTGACCAATAAAATAGGCAATCTGGTAAATGATAAGGTGATTGAAGGCATAAGCAACGTAAATAACGAAAGCAATCTGCGGGAAGGAACCCGCATTGTGCTGGAGCTAAAGCGAGATGCTGTACCGCAGGTCATCATCAACATGCTGTACAAGCATACTGAGTTGCAAACCTCTTACGGTATTAATAACGTAGCACTGGTAAATGGACGTCCTAAACAGCTTGCACTTCGCGACCTGATAAGCGAATTCATCAAATTCAGGCATGAGGTAGTGGTTCGCCGCACCCAATACGAGCTCAAGAAGGCCCGCGAAAGGGCGCATATACTGGAAGGATACCTGATAGCGCTCGATCATTTAGACGAAGTTATTGCGCTGATAAGGAGTTCACCCACCCCAGAAGTGGCCCGTGAAGGTCTAATAACGCAATTTGGTATGAGCGAGATTCAGGCGAGGGCCGTTCTCGAATTGCGCCTGCAGCGCCTTACCGGTATGGAGCGGGATAAGATCAGGGAAGAACATGCAGAATTGATGAAAACCATTGCCTACCTAGAGTCCATTCTGGACAATGAAGGCTTGCGCTATGACATCATAAAGCTGGAATTAGCCGAGGTAAAGGAGAAATTCGGAGATGCGCGACGCACTGAAATTCAATACCTTGCAGATGATATAAGTCTTGCCGACCTGATAGAGCAGGAGGATGTGGTGATTACCATTTCGCATCTTGGATACATCAAGAGAACTTCAGCCACCGACTTTAGGGCACAGCGCCGCGGAGGCAGGGGAGCCAAAGCAGGTAAGACCCGCGATGAAGATTTTATTGAACATCTGTTTGTAGCCAATACCCACCATACTATGCTGTTTTTTACAGAAATGGGAAGACTATATTGGCTTAAAACCTATGAAATACCAGAAGGGGAAAAGACCGGCAAGGGCCGCGCTATACAGAACCTGATTCAAATTCCGCAGGGCGATAAAATAAGAGCCATTATAGATATTGAAAACCTGGCAGATGAGGAATTTGTAAATAATCACTACATCACCTTGTGTACCAAACAGGGTATTATAAAGAAAACCCTGCTCAAAGATTTCAGCCGGCCAAGGTCTACCGGTGTAAACGCTATTACTATTGTGGAAGGCGATCAATTGCTCGATGCAAGCCTGACCGATGGCAGCAGCGATATTGTTTTGGCCGTACGGTCAGGCCGTGCCATCCGCTTCCCCGAAAGCAAAGTAAGACCAACAGGCCGCGGGGCTATTGGCGTGCGGGGCATTGAGGTAGACGATGAAACCGATGAATTGGTGGGCATGATTTGTGTAGGAAAAGATGCAGCAGAAAACCTCCGCATTTTGGTGGTAAGTGAAAAAGGATTTGGCAAGAAGACGCCGGTGGATGACTACCGTATCACAAACAGGGGTGGAAAGGGTATAAAAACCATGCAGGTAACTAAAAAAACCGGCAGGCTAGTGGGCATCCTTGGTGTAACCGATGAAAATGATATCATGATCTCCTGTAAATCCGGCATTACCATAAGAACCGGCGTTGCTGATATCCGGGAAGCGGGCCGTGCCACGCAAGGTGTAACGCTAATAAGGGTAGAAGATGATGATGCAATAGCGGCACTCAGCAAGCTGGATGTTTACGAAGATGAAGAAGTGCTGACGGAAGAACTTCCGGCAGATTTGGCAAATGATTTGCCTGCTGAATCAGACAATACCCATGGAAATGAAGGGGATGATGCATCAGATGAGGCACCCGATAATTCAGAAGGATAGAAGGAAAATCATAAAAAATTTGATTTGAAAGGCTAATATTTGAACCCCAAATTAAAATTGATCATATGAAAAAACTGTTTGCCGGTATCGTTGCTATTGCTCTTATGAGCAGCAGTTACCTGAAAGCGCAGGACGTAGATGCTATTAAAAACATGTTGGTAATTCAACAGTACGACAAGGCAAAGGCAGAACTTGACAAGGCTATGACCAAGTCGAAATTCGCAGAAAAGCCTGAGCCCTATATTTTGCAATCCACCATTTTGGCGGGAATGATGCAACAGGACGCCCATAAGAATGATATGGAAACCCTGCGTACTGATGCCATTAAAAGCTACGATACTTATTTAGCCAAGGATCCGGAGAAAAAACTGGTTAAAGACAATTTTTACATCAATACCCCAGTAGCTTTTTACAGCAGTTACTTTAATGAGGGCATCAATAATTATAATGCCAAGAAGTGGGAAGAGGCAGCCGCTTCGTTCGACAACACGGTTAAATGGAGTGATTTCATCAAAAAAGAAGGAGTTGCCAACATCAGTTTCGATACCACGGCCTATTTGCTTGCAGGCGCCAGCCATCAGAATGCAAAAAATATTGATAAAGCCAAAACTTACTTTACCGCAATAGCCGATCAGAAAATTGGGGGTGAGGACAATGAATTCCTGTATCAGTTTTTAGTGCGGCAGCATTTTACAGAAAACAATATTGCTGAGTTTGAGAAGTACAAAAAGCTTGGCCAGGAACTATATCCCAATAGCGAATACTTTAAATATTCCGAGGAAGATTTCATTTTGGGTATGGAGGATGAAGAGGCTAAGGCCAAACGCATCGAAGAAAAAATTGCCAAAGACCCCAGCAATACAAAATTGCTGGAAACCTATGGTCTCACGCTTTTTGACGAACTGAACAAAGAAGGTGCAGAAAGACCGGCTAACTATGACCAGAAGGAAAAAGCCATGCTTGATGCGCTGAACAAGGTTTATGCTGCAGACGATACCAATGGGCGTGTGATGTACTACGCCGGCAACCATTATCTCAATAAGAGCGTTCGTATTAATGGCGAAGCCAATGAAGTAACTGAGGAAATCAGAAAAATTCAGGCCGATGCCAAGCCGGATCCCAAAACCGGAAAGAAGCCAGCACCGCCTGCAGAATTGGTAGCCAAGCGTACGGAATTACAAAAAGCGTCTGCGGCAGAAGTTGACAATGGATTGCCTTATCTTATTAAAGCTATGGACGGCTACAAAAAACATGGCAATCTATCCGGCATTGAAAAGCAGGAGTACAAGCGCTGCGCTGATCAGATGATTGTGATTTATGAAGACCGGTACAGAACGGAGAAGGATGCAGCAAAGAAAAAACAATATGAAGCGGAGATAGCAAAATACACAGCCATCTACGATTCTATAAAATAGTTAGCAGGAAAGGCCCCGGATAATCCGGGGTCTTCTTTTGACAATACTACTTAACATAATATTAATTATGTACATAAACGAATCTTGAGTTACAGATTGCAGCGTTGTCCAAGCCAAATAATCCCACATAAAGGTTTCTTTTTAGATAAGCTATGCAGGTGAAAAACTGAGGTACGCTACAACTATCCGGCCCAATGGGTAAAGTGCTGAACAACAATGGATTTACAGTAGCGATTGTGATCCTGATCAATTATTCTGTTCAACGGTTTTTGTGATCTGCCAACTGTAAACAATTTCATCAATTTGATGGACAAAGCCTTTCCATTTTGACCTGGAAATCCCTAAAAAGAGAAGGCAAAGTGCAGTAGAAACGAAAGCCACATGTGCAGAAGCCAAAATCATTGAACCAAAAACAAATCTGAATAAAAGCAAAATGATAGAAAGAACCATGTCCCAATTGTTGGTTTTTAAAACAAATTGTTGCCCGCTTGGATCATGTTCCACCATTCGTGTGAGTCGGAAAATTCTTCCAATTAACAGACCGGCCAGATAAAAAAATACATAGTAAAGAGGAATATCATTGTAAACCGAATCATACAGCACCAGGCAGGTCAAAAGGATAATAAGAATGAGAAGAAATGTATTTCTCTTTCTGATTCCCCGATCCGCCTTATCGAGAATAAAATTCCGTTTGTTTCCCATGGCATAAAACTATGCTTGCAAGGAAGCTTTGTTACAAGTTCCTAGTTAAACTTAGATAATTCAATCACCGAAACTGTCCCTTGCAGGTAAATATTTTTTGTGAGAGGATTGAAAATAACAGCCGCCTTAAATGGCAGGTTAATGGTCTTACTGTTTAGGATATTCCTGGAAATGGACAGTCCAATATCATTGAATCCCGCCCGGTTGGCATAAAAAGTTGGCCCCTGAAAATCTGCCCAACTAAATGAATACCCCGCATGTGCCTGAAATTTGGCTTTGCCGAACTTTTTGGTGTAATCCAGTTTGAGATATTGCGTATACCGCTGCTCTCCTCTTCTTAACGGTATGCCCAGCAAATCATCCTCCGGTAAGGATGGACGATCCCTGCCGAATAATAAAGTAGAAGATAAGAGACTAAACTTTTTTGAGATGGTATAGCCAACCATGAAATCGAAGAGACCACGGGTGGTTTCCGGATTAAAATCGAAAAAGCCGGAAGGTGTAGGAATATTGGTGATCCCTTCGGTAAAATTATAATACCAATCTGCCCTGATTGTTATTTTAGGCCGGTAATACACCAGGATCAAATCAGTTTCCGTATAACTGCCATTGGTGGATGCCCCACCATAAAATCCCAGGATAAAATCACCCATACCCACCCCACCCTGCGTGGAGAAAACAGGTGCTTTGGAGGGGACCAATCCTCTAAAGACATTCATGGTTTTAAAAGCAAAGGACACATCCCATTCAAATTTTCTTTCTGCATCAACATGAATGATACTATCCTCTACCAGATTGTTTTCATTTTGCGAGAAACTGGTATGCGTTATACCAAGACAGCCCACTATACAGGCCAACATCCGAAAAAAGTGATGGTAATGAGTGTTCATTTCAATTCCGATGTTTAGTAACCAACATTTCCCAACCCCATCATTTCGGATTTTTAGGCCAAAGTTTTTGGGTAAAAAACACTATGCCAAGTTCAAACCCTGCCGCTGTGGAGGCATCGAATGATTGGGAGTAAGTGCCCGCTATCACCAACCGTTCACTCTCCCATCGTACTCCGGCTCTATAACTAATTGGCGAGAAGGCTTCCCCCGCAGTGCCAAATACTTCTCCTACAATGGCTGAACTGGGAATGATTTTATAGACAGCTACCCTGGAGCTGTAGGAAAATCCCCAGGCAGTATTGCCGGTTTGTTTATGATCAAGATTAGCGACCACACCAGGCAGAATATCCCACAGTATCTTATTTTGGGCAAAGGCATAAGTTGCGACACCCATTGCCCACCACGAACGAAAACTGGTCGTTACTTCTCCCTGATCTAAATGTTGGGGATACACACCTGTTCCAGCAAACAATGCATACCCGGCAGTTTGCGCTTTGTTTTGCCACAATCTCCGTTTTACATAAAAAGAAGGTGAAGTATAAGATGCCGTTTGATTTCTTGGATCATTATAGTAATGGGTTGCCTGAAGATTAAATTCCCATTCCTGAAAAGCAGCTACGGTAAGGTCCAGCATCATGTATTTCTGCCCAAAAGTTCCTACCAGGGTTGCCACTCCTTTTGGTGCTACCCATTGATTATCACCTGCGAACTGCTGCGCATAGGAAAATGGAATCCCTATCCAGATGCCGACAAAAAGAAGGAAAAGAAACGGGTGCTTTTTTTGATTCATCCAATTGCAGGGCTAACAAATTAATCTTCGGTTTAATTAAACTTAAACTTGACCATACACTGTAAACGGGTAGCCGTTCCTTGCATGCCGTCTTTATTTTCCCTCATGCCCCACATATATTCAATGCCGGTAGAAATGAGGGGATATGGAAACCAAATCAGATTCGCGTGAACTGTTCCAGCCTTTGTGATGGTATTCGGTGTTTGAAGCGGGGATAAATCTGTTCCACCCCAATTGGTGGATACCGTGGAGTTTAACCGATTGCTCCAGTAATGGTTATAGCCCGCAAAGCCAAACCAGGCCGGTGCAAGGTTCAAACCGGTTTGATCCACTACACCCGAGGCCTTGCCATCCCAGGAAAGCGCTATAATCTTATGTGCCTGCCCCTGACCAAATCCTGCACCCCATAGAAAGGCATCATTATGCTTAGCCCGTTTGACCACCACCCGGCCGGTGCCTGTCACCGCATACCCCATTTCGGTAACATTAGGTACCGTGGAGGGCCCTGCCCAACTCATAGGAAAGAGATCGAGTCCAAGCTGAATACTGGTGCCATTCGGCTTATGCCATTTAATCATACTGGCAAGATTGGGGGCTTTGGGTCTGAAAGCACCGGCAATATTGTTTGGATTGGCTATTTGCCCACTGGCATCTTCCAGGGCAACGGCATATTTCCATCTGCTGTTAATTTCATCTTGAAATCGAATTTGTGTGGCCCGCCCACCGTACACGGCATCTCCACCGGCAAAGTCAATCAAACCGGGAAGCGAACTTAAATCCCCGGAAGTAGTCCAGGTTCGCCCAACGAGTAATCGCCCAACGACTCCGTAGGCATGTCTAAGTCTTGTATTAAATCGCTGAGCCTCCGAATCAAAGAACCAATCGAACTCTATAAAAACCTGCATAGGAAATTCTTTCCCGTTTTTCCATTTGGCAGAAGAACGTAGGTCGAAATTGACCCGCGACTGCTTGGCATGAAAGGTTGAAACGCCACCCAGATCCCGTTCTGGAGTACCCTTTACTGCAATACTGCCTGTCTCAAATTCAAACCGATCGCCCACATAATCAAAATCCTGAATAAAATCAGCCTTTACATAACCTCCAATAGACATGCGTACCCCGGAACCAAATATGGGCCATGAGTTAGGGAACCGGGCATCCAAAAGCTGGTCCCCTGTATATACCGGAGTATTATCTGTAAGGGGGTTAACTGATCCCTGAACCCCGGGAGGTATGGTGTCAGTACTGGAGGAGGTGATATTCTTGCTGGAGTCCTGGGCGTAAGAGCCCATTGTTAGCAAGAGTAATAAAATACAAGGGCTAATTTTCAATCTTTGTAAACAATATTTCATAGCCTTATTTTTTAGTGTGCTGGCTAAAGCCAGCTGGTTCATTTTGCCATAACCTGTCCCGATTTTTCGGGATGGAATGCCTGGTCGTCATTAGTGCTTAGTGTCCTGCAGGTCGTGGAGATTTCATGTTTTCACTTTTTAGTGCCAACAAACTATTTCTGCACTTCTCTCCGAATGGGTTGACCCGGGGCTGCATCCAATAGCAGTTTTCCGTTTTCTATAACGGGTGTACCCATCACCAATACATAAGTCATCCCTTCAGATGCTCGAACAGAATTCACATAATCCGCATTGACTTTGATGTCATTCAGATCAAAAACAAGGATATCCGCGTCCATGCCCTCCTGAAGTCTGCCCTTCTTTTTCATCTGGGGCACAAAGCCTTCGATAGTTTGTGCAGGCATCAGACTCATCTTCTTGATAGCGGTTTGTAAATCCATCAGTTTGCGATCCCTCACATAGTCTTGCAGAATCTTA
The DNA here is from genome assembly GCA_024643625.1 of Chitinophagaceae bacterium. GTDB lineage: Bacteria > Bacteroidota > Bacteroidia > Chitinophagales > Chitinophagaceae > Phnomibacter. The sequence continues at coordinate 758 of JAHEMO010000037.1, read as the reverse complement.
GAGAAAGACGCAGATGATCTCGGGTGATTGATCAGATCATCCGATAGCGGCCATGCATCCCCTTCGTAAGGAACCACACCATTGGCGGTCACCTCATAACTCGGCATAGCATCCGACTCAATGAGTGTTCGTGGATGAAGAACAGATGCATCGATCAGTGCCAACTCGTCAGGCTTTTCTGCATCCAAGAAGTGCCAAATAATAAAACTTCCCGGTGCATTGGCCTGCAAAGAATCAAATTGCTTTTGGTTCAATCTATTTTTCCCATACTGGAAAGCCTCGTAGTCTGTTTGTAAATCTTCTTTCCACGTTGGGCCGGTAAATACTGCAGCCTTCACAAAAGTACTGGCCGCACCCCAAGGGTATGTGCCTGCAGTTACGGTAATACCATTTGCCTGGGCATTCTCAAATAATTCCAAGCCATTTTGGATGTCTTTTTGAGACATACTGTTGATGTGGCAGATGTGCATATTGATGCCAGTGGCGGCCGCATTTGCGATAAGCTCCTGAAAAGCCTCAAAGGCACTGTTGCGCTCTGTGCTTTTTGCAAAACGCGTATGCGTATAGGTACCCACACCGTACTTTTTCGCAAGTTTTGCTACCTCATAATATTCGGTGTGGCCATTGCCAGGGGCATACCCTGCATTGACACCAATACCCAAACCCCCTTCTTTTAAACCTTGCTCAATCTCAGCCAGGATTTTTTCAAGTTGTTCTGGAGTCGCCAAATCTTCTTTCCAATCTGACCGTCCTTGAGC
>JAHEMO010000246.1 GCA_024643625.1 Chitinophagaceae bacterium | reverse complement strand
ACGTAATGCCCAAGTTTAATGGGGTTTCTGAATGATATATTATCAACCGAAGCCGTAACTACCGGCGCACCACAATGCTTGGCAGCGCAATAGGCCGCAGCAATATCCATCCAATACATGAGGCGACCTCCCATCAGATTGCCAAAAGTATTGGTGTCATTTGGCAGCACCAGTTCAGTCATCTTGTTCACACTTTCAATTACGCGTTTTGCCATGTTATTTGTATTGAGGGGGTTGGGCTGTCTTAAGCAATTCAGCGCTATGCAGCAATGGTTTGTTTTTCGCAACGTTTTAGATAATCAGGATCTACCTCGGCACCAATACCGGGTACAGTAGGTGGTTTTAGAGTTAGATCCTGAAATAGTGCGCCACCCGTAATTGGGTCTTCTTTGTGGCCCAACAAGCAGGTATCTAAATCGTAAAACTGAATATTAGGGCAGGCGAGCGCTACATGCACTTTGGCCGTAAGGGCCAACCTTGATTCGAGCATGCCGCCCAACATATTCGGTATTTCTGCTTTGGCACATACATCGTGAATATTGAGCGCTTCCCAAATACCGCCGGCTTTGCTGAGCTTAATGTTCACATAATCACATGCTTGCTCCCGTATCAATCGTTTTGCATCATTGTGCGTAAACACACTTTCGTCGGCCATAATGGGAACGCGGCTGATGCGACGCAAGGCCGGCATTTTGTCATCCAGCGTTTTGGGCATGGGCTGTTCGCAAAACTGAATATCCATGCCTTGCAAAGCTGTTAATACCAGCACAGCGTCCTCAAAGTTCCAGCCCTGATTAGCGTCAATACGCATTTTAATACCCTGGCCTATGGCATCCTGTATGGCCGTCATGCGTCGGATATCATCCTCAGGGTTATGTCCCAGTTTTATTTTTAAAAATCTTGCACGGCGTTGTTGCACGAATTCAATGGCGGTTGCGGCCATAACTTCAGGCGTTCCAATACCAATAGTGATATCGCTTTCCGGTTCTCCATAGCTACCACCCAAATATTCAAAAAGCGGTTTGTCGTGCGATTTCGCCGCAATATCAAAAAGTGCCATATCAAAAGCGCTTTTGGCGGTGTAGTTTCCGGCTATAAACGCATGAAGCTCCTTTAGCCGGTCTTCTATTTCCAAAGGGTTTTTATTGAGCCATATTTTGGCAAAGGATTTTGCCAACACCAGACAGGTATCTTGTGTTTCGCCTGCTATCATGGGAAAGGCAGAACATTCACCCCATCCCGTAAGCCCTTCATTGGTATGTATGCATATCACCATATTTTGCGCATAATCCATAGTGCCTGTAGCAATGGTAAAGGGCACCATCGGTATGGAGAATCGGTAAATATCTATCGCCTTAATTTTCATAGCCTTGAATTCTGCTTCTTTATTGGGCCGGCAATATACAGTCTAAGCCAGCAGAGTACACACCGGAGGCCTTGTTCCATCCTTTTGTTACCCGAATTCGCGTCTAATTTGTTTTTCATTTTTTTTCCAATAGGCAAAAAAGCCCGGGTAATAGCCAGAAACCTCAGGCACCAGCCAATCCCGGCTCTCTTTAATGCCAGGGTAATATGCAAAAGCAGGGTGTTCTTTGCTTATAATGCTATGCGGCTCCTGCCAGTCACCGTTGTTTTTGAACCCGGTAATTAAGGCATCCAACTCGCCGGTGTAAACCTGCAGATTGCGTATGTTTTTACCAAGGGCCAGTATAAAATCCAATACTCTTGCTGAAACTGGAAACTTCTGGAAATGTGAAGGTTCCAGCAACAATACACGGTTGACCTCTTCACCAACATGCCAATTAGGATCCAGGTTATAGGCATTGTACAACAGAAGATCCCTGCTCTTATCAAAAACAGGAAGCATGTTTGTTGGCAGGCGGGTAGACAGTGTCGGCACTGTAGTTTCCTGTAAAACCTCCGGTACCGGCATATTAATAAGGCTATCATACGCAGCATCTAAAAATGTTCCCTGCTGATCTGTACCGGTGTATCTATTAATGTTCTCTTGATTACAAAAGTATTTTTTATGGCTAAAACTTCCGGCTACCCATTGCCAGCTTAATGTATTGCTCGCTATATCGCCGTCAAGCAAATGATAATACATCCATGCAGCCGGTGTACGCCAGTGGGAAAGCCCGATATTGCAGGTGATGGCTGCCGTATACATGCGTAGATGATTGTGCATATAGCCGTGGTTATATAACACTTGTATGGCTTCATCAATAGCCTGTATGCCAGTGTTGCCCGCTACAAGCGCCTTTGGCATGTCATAATTGTTATAATTCGGTTGTGGCTGTTTTATGTCTTCAAAAATTGCGTCGCCTTTTGCTTGCCAAACCCTTTGAAAATAGTCGCGCCAGGCAAGTTCGCTAACCCATTTTTCCATTTGCGGTAGCCGATACCCCTTGCTATGCAATTGCTGCAACACATACCTTGTACTGATTACACCCCGGCTTATATATGGCGACAAATAGGATACCGCTCCATGCGTATAATTTCTGGTTCTCCCATAACGCACAGGATCAATGGCGTCAATTCTTCGTTCAATTGCTTTCCAGTCAGTCGGAAAATCCGGCATTGGAATAGCACTTTGCGCAGGTTTCAATTCATCATCGCCGAGATGCAATTTCAGTTGCGTACTCATTTATCTTTTGGATATTTTATTCATGCTAATGTTGCGTTGCAATGCACATTTAAACCTTATGGTGCCGGGTTGTCGCCAGGCGCTGTGCTTTGTTGCACGCCCCTGCACCCGCTTGCGCCAAAGTCTGAAGCCAGATGGCTTTAGCTGTCTTCGCATAATTTGAATTACTGCTGCTTCGCTTAGGCCAAATTGTAAATGGATGGCATCAAAGGGTGTGCGGTCTTCCCAGGCCATTTCAATGATTCTGTCCACCGCCGCGAGATCTGTCTCGTTAAACGCGGATGATTTTCTTTTCATGTAAATAGTTTGTAGTTAATGGCAATCCGTCGTTAAGGTTTTTCCAGGCAGTTACCTCGCAGATAAAAACCATGTGATCGCCACCATTGATGGTAGAAAGTACTTTAAGGTACATGCAGGATAGTGCATCTTTCAATACGGCCTGATCCTGCCAATTCATTAGTAATTTTCGTTTGTTCAGCCTTGCTGTTTTGTCAATGGTTTTGCCGCTCTGTTTCCCCAGCAGATTTACTAAGTTGTATTGGCTGGGTGCAAGTAATTGCAAAATCATAGCACCGCTTTCACTCACATTTTCGAGTGTTTGGGTGCCGTTGTATAAAGCCACCATTATTCGTTTGGGCTGCATGCTCACGGCACTTACATAGGTGCATACATGCATGTTAGGTTTTTGACCCCAACTACTAACACTGTACACAGGTAACGACACCCGGTTCCATGGCTTTTTACGCGTAACTGACATAGATTATTCGCTAAGGGTGTTTAAATATTGTTCCGCATTGCGGAGATGGATATTGCGTTTGCTTTCGGCCATCTTATCCCATGTGCGTAGCAACATACCAAGTCGTGGGTTCTGCTCAAAAAAAACACGATGCACATGCATGAAACGCCAAAACAAGCCATCCCAAATGGCCTGCCAATCGCCTTTGGGGTAATTACTCATTTTAATAATATAATTGCTTCCGCTGATGTATGGCTTTGTGGTCATAAGACCGCCATCGGCAAATTGCGTCATACCATACACGTTGGGTACCATTACCCAGTCGTAGGCATCAATATACAGTTCCATAAACCAGCGATACACTGCATTGGGGTCAAACTCGCAGAGTAAAAAGAAATTACCTAAAATCATCAAACGCTCAATATGATGGTTGTAGCCTGTTTCCAAAAGCTTCTGTATAGCATCATCAATAGGAGCTATGCCGGTATTGCCTTCATAAAATGGTTGCGGAATTTTTTTGCTAAAGCCCCAGAAATTGGTTGTGCGTTGCCTGGATCCTTCGCGTAGGTATACTGACATGATAAATTCGCGCCAGCCTGCAATTTGCCGGATAAAGCCTTCTATATTATGTAGCCCTATTTCGTTATCTGCAGCATATGCCAGTGTGGCATCAAGTACCTGCATAGGGGTGAGCAAACCGGTGTTGAGCATGGGCGTAAGGACGCTATGATGGAGAAAATGTTCACCCTTCATCATGGCGTCTTCGTAATCACCAAAACGCGAAAACCGTTGGCTGAGAAAATCTTGCAACCATGCAACAGCAGCTGCATGCGTGGTGGGATACAGTAGCTCTTCATGCTTTCCTGGATTACCATGGAAATGAGCTGCCACATATTGCCATGCTTCTTTTTGAATGTCATCGACTGCGGGAAATGATATGACGGGCGGCAATCCGTTCTTCGGATAAGGCTTACGGTTTTCTGTGTCAAAAGTCCATTTGCCACCCATTGGTTTTTTATCAGCCTCCAGCAGAAGACCAAGGCGCTTTCGCTGCCAGATATAAAAATCGGTTTGGAAGTATTTTTTCTTTTGGTTAAAGAATTCGTGGTACGTGTCAATGTCGGCTAGAAACATTGGAGAAGCGTACCATATAATTTTGATACGATGCGCAGCGCATGCTTCCACTATCCGCTTTTGTAGCCAGTCATCATGTACTTCCGTCAGGTGTAAAGCTTGCACCTGCTTCTCTGCCAGAAGGCTAATCAATTGTCTTACATCATGATTGGCATCAGTTGCCTCAATGTACCGGCAGGTATAGCCATTTGTAGCTAAATGCTTTTTGTATGCCTGCATACTGGCTCTGTGGTAAGCCAGCTTTATTTTGTGAAATTGATATTGCGAAAAGAACAGCCATTCTTCAACAAGTATCACTGTCCTCTCTTTTGTAAGTGCCGGATGGTTAAGAAATAACTGGTGGGGAAATACCAATGAAACCTGCGATCCGTATACCATCTCGTTATTGCCCACTATCATGCCTCAACAAACAATAGGCA
>JAHEMO010000245.1:2964-4964 GCA_024643625.1 Chitinophagaceae bacterium | reverse complement strand
AATTCCGATGGCACGGCCGATGCTGCTATTGGCTGGGATGCCATTAATAAGCAGGGTAAAAACTGGATTGAAACGGTGTATAAAAATGGGGCCAACGTCATTCATCCCGTTGTGCGCAAAGCAAAACCACAGGTGAAGTTTTTGGGCGAACAATCAGCCTACCTCTTGTGGAAGCAATACAATGCCGATAAGGAAAATAAAATGTACAGAGTAAGTCAGGAAACCCGGATTATGGAAAAGGAAGCCGACGGTTGGAAAATAGTAAACGTTTCTGCATTTTGGGATGTATCGGCAGCCATACCGGCAGATAGCCTGAAGCTTGATTAACTATCGATTACCGCATACATTAAAATTAATAAAGTCGAACGCGGCTACAACATCATGACCAAACTATTGCATCACTTGCCATCAAGACGGCGGTTTTTAGGACTTGTTGCCGCCACCATTCCATTATTATCTTTTAGCCGTACAACGCCGGAAATAATTTTGTACAACGGCGATATTTTTACCGTTAATCCCAAAGAACCTAAGGCAGAGGCGTTGGCCATTGCCGGAGGCAGGCTATTGGCAGTAGGCAGCAACGCAGACATTCTTGCCATGGCAACAGCCAATACCAAAAAAATTGATTTGGGTCATAAAACGGTACTTCCCGGATTTATTGATGCCCATACCCATCCTGCCTATTCGGGTATAAGTCATTTAAAAATGGTGGATTGCGATTTGCGCTCCATAAAAGAAATTAAAGCAGCCATTAGCCAACGAGCTGCCGATACGCCAAAAGGAAAATGGGTAGAGGGTTTTAAATATGACGACACCAAAACCAATGAAGGCAGAAAAATTACCATGGAGGATTTGGATGAAGCCGCACCCGATCATCCTGTAAGAATTACGCATCGCGGCGGGCATACCAATTACTGCAACGCTTTGGCTTTTGCATTGGCCGGTGTTAATGAATCGACACCTAATCCGGCAGGTGGTGAGTTTGAAAAAACAGGAGCCGGCAAGCTAACGGGTTGTGTGAAAGAAGCAGCCGGTGAGGTTTTTGATGCGCTTATTCCCAAGGTATTTACCCGCGATGACATGCGGAATGGCGTAAAATTAATTTCGACCATGATGGCAAAGTCGGGGGTTACCTCTGCCACCGATGCATTGGGCAGCCCCGAATACTTGCAGGCATACGAAGATGCCTACGAAGCAGGTGATTTGGCCATCCGCATTTATTGCATGATTCATTACTCGCATATCGATAAAATGATTGCAGCCGGTGTAAGAACAGGCATGGGAAATGATTGGGTAAAAATTGGCGGCATGAAAATGGCCTGCGATGGTTCGATATCCGAACGCACAGCCAGATTATCGCAACCCTATATTGGCCGGCCAAATGATTACGGCATCATGGTGATGGATGAAGCGCAAATGTATCCTTATGCCAAAAAGGCCTACGATGCAGGATGGCAGCTTGGTATCCATGCCAATGGCGATGTGGGTATTGACACAACCCTCAAACTGTTTGAAAAACTACACCAGGAAAAACCCAAAGCCAATCCCCGTTTTCGTATAGAACATTGTACCATGATAAATGATAGTTTGGTGCAACGCATAAAAGCATTGGGCGTGATACCCACGCCATTTTCGTCCTATGTGTATTTTCATGGCGAGAAAATGAAATTATATGGGGAAGAACGATTGAAAAATATGTTTGCCCTCCGAAGTTTTCTGGATGCCAATATTCGGCCCACTATTGGATCCGATTATCCGCCCGGACCCTTTGAGCCCATGATGTTTTTACAATCCGCAGTTACAAGAACTGACATTAAAGGAAATGTTTGGGGCGCCAACCAAAAAATAACGGTGGAAGAAGCGATAACCATTGGAACAATTAATGGTGCGTATGCGTCCTTTGAAGAAAACAGCAAAGGCTCATTGGAAGCCGGAAAATTGGCCGACCTTGTTGTACTTGGCCGCAATCCATTCAAAGAAGACCCATCTACCTTAGTAAC
>JAHEMO010000245.1:0-2864 GCA_024643625.1 Chitinophagaceae bacterium | reverse complement strand
TTAAGCAGGTCAAGGTCTTTCATTATACCTCTGGGAGTCAGGTCAAAAATATCTTTCACCAATTCGGTAATCCTCGAATCATTGGTTCTCCCGGTACGATGTGTTGTCACGTACAATGAAGTTGGTTCCGATACTCCAATAGCATAACTTAATTGCACTGTACACCTATCAGCTAATCCCGCTGCGACAATGTGCTTGGCAACCCATCGTGCTGCATAAGCACCGGACCTGTCCACCTTTGAAGGGTCCTTTCCGCTGAAGGCACCTCCTCCATGCGGACAACTGCCACCATAAGTGTCGACAATAATCTTTCTTCCGGTTAAGCCTGTGTCGGCTTTAGGGCCACCTACGATAAAACTACCAGAAGGATTAATAAGGATATTAGGTTTGCTATCTGGTAAAAGCTCACGAATAACCGGTAACACAATTGATTGACTAACAGTGTTCATAATCATTCTTAAGTTAGCTCCTGCTAAATGCTGAGTGCTCAAAACCACATCGGTTACCGCTTCAGGTCTTTTATTTCTGTAAGAAACCGTAACCTGGCTTTTTGCGTCAGGAAATATCCACTTTAGCTCCTGCCTCAAAATACTATGTTGCTGCATCATTCTATGCGCAAGCCAAATTGGTGCCGGCATTAGTTCTGGCGTTTCATTAATTGCATATCCAAACATCAGTCCCTGATCACCAGCACCCCCATCTGCAACACTTTGTCCTATTTCAGCACTTTGCTCCTGCATCATATCTATGAAGCTTGCGTGCCTGTAATCAAAACCTTTTCTTTCATTGTCATAGCCGATGTCTGCAATCACACTTTTGGCAATGTCAACATGCGGAAGCTTCACTATGCTTTTCACCTCGCCAGCTATCACAAAACGTCCCGATGTCACTAAACATTCGCAGGCAACCCTTGCCTTCGGGTCAACGTTCAAATAAGCGTCCAGGATGGCATCCGAAACCTGGTCACACAGCTTGTCAGGATGTCCTTCAGACACCGATTCAGAAGTAAATAAGTAACTCATATCAATATGTTTTATTGTGAATGATAATTTTTCTAAAACAACCTAACATCATATCTCTCGTTTTAAGGAAAATCCCTTTCTTTTATCCATGATAGGAAGTAGTTGGCTGGGAATTTGGGGATTAATCCATTTTCCGTTTCTTTTATTTTTTTTGTGTAATAATCATCTGGTCCTTACCATAAAACCATCTGCCACATGACGATCAGAACTTACTTGGGTTCGGTCGGATAAGTGACATGTAAGACAATAGGGCATAACGACTTCAGGCCGACATTTTTTTGTTCGGAATTACAAGGCCGTGTTGGACTAGTTGTGTGGAAATTGATTTTTTTAGTAAAAAGGGAATACCCTTCTTCAAGCACCCAACAAATTCTATGGAGGCGGGCGGGGGATAAGAATAATACGCATACAATAACGATTTACAGTTAAAGAAAATCGTCACCGACAAAAATGAAATGGACCTACAACATGGAAATAATATCGAACCATTTTGGCTTGTAAACCCTCATCATTTGACCACCGTGGCGTTCCACTCGGTTGGTATCCTTTTCAGGAATTCGTGATGACGTGTCAAAAATAATGGAAACTGATTTCATATACCAAAACTTTTCTTTTGTTGAACTTATCAGTTGTCTATAAAAGTCTTTATGCCATGTCACTGTGAATTTAATTTCTCCAAAGTGTTTTCAATAGCGCACAATGCATATCGGTGCAATAAGTTTAGCAATCATTATGTCGACTGTTATTCATTAAGAAGAAAAAGGTTTTTGCCAGCAACGTCTTCGCTTCGGGACGTTGCGTTTATGTATCAACATTCTTTTACGCAGTAAGATTGAATACACTGTACTTTATCGTCGCATAAAAATTCGCTGAGCTATGAGGTTAAGCAACTTGTTATGGTGCTAAAAGGCCCGCGTATACGCAACGTCCCTTGCCGAGATGTTGTTGAGAAGAATTGCCGATCATGTATGCAAAGTCGCTGGCGGAGACGTTGCTGAGAAGAAGAAGGGTTCAAAGAGTTGAATTGATGAGCAATGAAAGAAGGTGGTTTTGTCGAATTCGCTTTTCCTTTCAGTGGGGCTGCAACAAAATGCATATAGCCATGCGCCTTCATCATTATTAAAATTTCATGGGACTTTTTGAGTGAAATTCCGAAGGCAGTGGTGCGGCTGCAACTACTAATATCCATTGGTTTCAGTACAATATTTTTTCCGCCAAAAATTTGATGAAGATTACCAACGGCTCAACCTAAGTCAGGGTATCAGCATCCCGCTTATATCTTTGAATGGTATATGGCCAGGGTAGTAGAAATCGTTTAGACAAAAGTCGCCAACGGGTATTTCACTACATTATGCCCATTCTGCGCAACCAGAAAGACCGTATGAGCATCCCCGCAAACGCATACACACGCACTATGGCCGGCTACCGAAGTTGGCTGTGGAGGTCAGCATTTGTTGCGGCCTTTTTGCTGTTGCTGTTGCCGGAAGCAATATTGCAGGCACAGGTATCGCCGGTAAGTCTGCTTACCAATGGCGATTTTGAAGCGGGCAATGGCGTAGGTTTTTCGGGATTTTATACCTATTTGCCTGCCGCCACCGGCAATACCAATGGCGGTGAGTATGGTGTAGGTACCAATCCTCAGCCCTATAACACCGCAAGCTTTGCCACCATGGGCGACCATTCCAGCGGCAGCGGCAATATGCTCATTGTGGACGGCACCAATAACAGCGGCAACCCCGATCCTTTTTTCTGGCGCGTGAATGCCAACGGAGAAATATGCGGACTAACGGTTGGGGCCATTTACAGTTTTAGCTATTGGGTGCGCAGCGTGTATAATGCCGG
>JAHEMO010000036.1 GCA_024643625.1 Chitinophagaceae bacterium | reverse complement strand
ACCATCAGGTTGCTCACCATCGCAGCCTTACGTTCGTCATCCAAATGCACAACGCCTTTTTTGGATAATTCGTCAAGCGCCATTTCCACCATACCTACTGCGCCTTCCACAATTTTGGCTCTTGCTGCTACAATGGCGGTAGCTTGCTGACGTTGCAGCATGGCACCTGCTATTTCTGTGGCATAAGCCAGGTGGCTTATACGGGCTTCAATTACTTTTATCCCGGCAATTGCCAATCGCTCGCTTACCTCATTTTCCAGCATTTCATTTACCTCCTCCGAGCTTGCCCGAAGCGTAATTTCTTCCTTCTCATGCTCAATATTGTCGTAAGCGTAGGCTCCGGCAAGTTTGCGGATAGCTGCTTCGCTTTGTGTCTCAACAAAGCTGTGGTAGTTATCTACTTCAAATGCCGCTTTATAGGCATTCTCTACTTTCCAAACCACTACGGTGCCTATCATAATGGGGTTGCCCTGCTTATCATTTACCTTGATAGGCTTGGTATCCATATTATTGGCCCGCAGGCTAATTTTCTTTTTGGTAAAAAACGGATTTACCCAGAAAAAACCGCTTTGTTTTAAAGTTCCAACATACTTGCCAAATAGCGTGAGTACCCTGCTGCTATTGGGCTCCACAGGTGTAAAGCCTCCGGCAATTATCATTACTGAAAGTCCGGCTAAAAAAGCCAGTATCCCGTAAGGCCAAACGCCTTGCCTGACAGCATTAATTGCTAACCAAATGTTTGTAAACAGTACAACAAAAAGGAGTAAAAGCATGAGCCAACCCGATACGGCACGATAATTCTTTTCCATAGGTCTGATATTAAATTGATATCACAAATATATCAAGTTTTGAATAAAAAAAACATGCCGCCCTAAAAAGAGCGGCATGCCATTAATATCTGCAATAACTATGTTACTGACGGGGATTAACCACGGGAGCACTTCCTGCTGCCGGAGGGTTATACGTCAGTTCGTTACCGGGAACGTCAAAAAAGTCGAGGTAGTTGTACTCGATGGTAGCGTTGGTGCTAAGCGTGCCATTATTCTGCAACGCCACAGCGCCTTTACGGCCAACACCTTTATCAATTACACCCCAACGACGGGCATCGTAGAACGATAAACCACGCAAGGCTACCACAATCCTTCTCTCACGGCGAAGTTCTTCCTTAGCCTGATCGAGCGTAAGACCGGTGCCACTAACAGCAGCAATGCCTGCTCCCTGGCGGGTACGGATCTGATCAACAATGGCGAGGCCTTCATTGATTTTGCTGGTGTTAATGAGCGCCTCAGCCTTCATCAGTTCGTTTTCGTCATAGTCCACACCAATGATCATTTCAAACTCACCCGGTGTGCCGGCAGCAAATACTTTTACACCAGCAAGTCCCTTACCTCCATTAAGTAAGGCCCAACGGGTAAAATGTGCATTGCCACGGTCGGCCTGACCTACATAGCGAGTGCCCTGGGCAAAGTTGTTTTCCAGACGCTTATCACCGGTTTTGAACTCCTGCACCCAGCGTTCGCTCACTTTGTAAGTAGCACCGCCGGGAGAGTTGCTGTAGGTACGGCCCATGATCAATTGGTTGGAAGCGAAAATATCACCACGTGTATCGGAACGAACCGTGAAACGCTTGTCAGCACCGGTAATACCTGCATTAGCAAGGGTTAATACCTGATTCCATTCAGTAGCCGACATAGCGCTTGTCTTTTTACTTACCAACAGATTTCTGGCTTTAAGCGAAGCAACATTGCGCTCCAACTCAGCAGGTGTCATGGCACCGCCGGTACCCAATTGGTAGAATTCGGGGATAATGCGCTTCCAGGTATCTACGAAATTGCCGGCACTTGGCGCACCCTTTGCTGCTGCAACAGCCTTGTCCAAAGTAGCATTTGCTTCTTCAATCAATTTCTCCTTGGTTACATAGTTCGCATTATTTACGAAAGATTCATTGAGTATGAGGCCTGCGTAATATGTAGAACCAAGGCGGCTGTATGCAAAGCCTTTCCACCAATAGGCCCATGCCTTAATAGCAGCGCGTTTGCTGGCTACATCGCCGGTCATTTCAGCTACATCAGCTTTTTCTAAAAGCAGGTTGCAGCTACCTATCAGGTTATACATGTAGGACCATTCGTAGTACAGGAAATTATTACCTGCCTGCTGGTTAACATTAACCTGCCTGATGAGACCGATTTGCGTATTAGGCTGATTGGGATTATTTACACGGGTACCACCATCGTGAATAACATACTCCGGGCAACCCATTTGGTTGAGATATGCATTGGCCGCATCGGCTCCAATCATATCGCCCATCAGGTCGTGAAAACCGGTAGCGCCGCTCCAAAACGGACCAAAAACACCGTCGGTATATTTCAAACTTCTAAAACCTGTGATGTACACACCACCGGTTGCAAACCCAATAATGCCATTCTCGGAATTCAATGTTTCCGGTGTGGGGTTATTGGGGTTCTCAATGGCCAAATCCTTTGTGCATCCAACAAGTGTAGATGCCGCCAGGAGACCAATTATAAATTTATTACGTATCATTTTCTGTAAGTATTAAATGCGTTAGAAACCAAGATTCAAACCAAACTGATAGGTCTTCACGTTAGGAATAGTGTTGTGGTCAACGCCTCTGTCCCAACCTGAGTTTAAGGTTCCTGAACTTACTTCAGGATCCATGCCACTGTATTTGGTGAAGGTTACGAGGTTACGACCGGTAAACAACAACTGCATGCGATTGATACCTTTTATGGTGAATAGTTTTGCCAGATCTACGCCAACAGCCAGATTGCGCAAACGCCAGAAAGAGGCATCTTCCATAAAGTAGTTTTTGGTACCGTTGAATGCACGTGCTGCATAAACACCACGATAGAAAGCAGACCAGGCATCGGTTTGACCAGCAATGGTAATAGGATTGTCATAATCCTTATGAATACCATCACGGTACATCCATCCCTTGGTTTGGTTGTACAAATTGTTGCCTTCTACCCAATCCCACTGCATACCGAAAGAAACGATATTGCGGAAGGTAACATCGTTAATAAACGACATGTTGAACTTAGGATTTGGATCGCCCAGGCTGTAACGGCCAGCAGATGCGAAGGGCTGCTTTGTAGCCGTATTTACTACCCAACCGTTGCTGGCTACTTCGTAGTTCTTCTGCTGATCCTGAGCAATAAAGAAATTGCCGTTAGGGTCTTTCTGGTCTACACTACGCAGCAACAAGTAGCCGTAAAGCTGACCAATTTGTTCACCCGCACGCAACACATATTGTGCGCTACCAGCAGCTGAAGTTTTAATTAACTCAGCGCCACCGGCTACAGATTCAATAGTGCTCTTTTGCTTACTGAAATTGGTGGTGAAATTCCAGCTGAAGTTTCTGTTGGAAAATACTGCAAGATTCAAAGAAGCCTGAATACCATTGCTGGCAAGTGTCATGGCGTTTGTCAGCTGACGGCCAATGCCAAGGCTAGGCGCTACGTCCACCTGATCAATTACATTCTCACTGGTACGATCCCAATAAGTGAAGCTCAGGTTAGCATTGCGCAACCATGCACTGTTACCCAGTTTGAAGCCAAGGTCGGTGCCAATTTCAAGTTCTTTGGCTACTTCCACCGACAGATCGGGGTTGGCATTGGTAACCGGTGTGCTCAATGCACTTTGGCTGCCAACAGTTGCAGTTGCCAGAATAGGGAAACGATCATAAGCGCCAGGCTGAATACCAGCCTCGCCATACGCTGCCCGCAGTTTAAACTCGTTCCAGAAATTGTTTATCGCACCGTTCTGCCAGAAACCTAACTGTGACAAACGCACATAAGCATCTCCGCGAGGGAAAGTAAATGGCTTGGAACCCTGGCCGAAGGCCGAAGAGTAGTCAGAGCGAAGGCCGGCACTAACACCTGCAAGCGTTCCCCAATCCAATCGCTGGTTAACGAAGTAACCATAAGTGGCAAATTCACTAACCAAATCATTATTGACTTTAAAATTGGCCATGTTAGATGCGTTGTAAGGCGTAAAGTCCGGAGCATCTGTACCGTATGACCAATAATCCGAAGTTTCGCGCTTTCGGTAATCCCAACCACCTTGTGTGGTGCTGATCAAAGGAATACCCAATTTGAAATCTTTATCAAAATCAAAACGCAGGGTTGCTGTAGTCAGGAAATTTTGAAAAACGTCGGTGAATACCCGCTCGTTAATTTCACCAGATTCAGCGTTGGTTGAAGGAGAACCAAAACTAGTGCGGGGAGAATAATACTCCGCCTGATACTGCCAATACTCGGCACCTACAGATTTGGATTGCTCGGCAATTTCGTAGCGACGATTAAGCAATGATCTGTTATAACCATACTTGGCATCAAGCTCAAGAAACTTTGGCAACTTATAGTTCAGATTAAAGCTCTGCACCATATCGGTTGTGCTTTCTTTATACCGGGCATTTTCAATAATATAATTGAAATTGTAGTGGTTTACACCAACGGCATCGCCGAGATAAGGGCTAAACAAACCTTGATCGTCTTTAGCATCAAAATTGGCAAATGGTCTTGCGTTGTTGATGGCGAAAAACATGTTACGACCATCGGGATCAAGCAATGTATTGCGGGTGTAAGCCAACTGCGTTGTAGAGCGCAAACGGAGGCCTTTTGCCAGTTCCACGCCAATATTGGCAGTAAGGTTAGTACGGTTATAATCGCCGTTGTTTCTGAATACGCTTTCCTGATTGTTATTGCTGGCTACAAGGCTAAAATCAAAACGATCAGTAGCACCGCTAACCGTCAGTACGTTATTGATGGTGGTTCCCTGTTGGAAGAACATGTCGTAATGATCGTACCACAGCAGGTTTTTGTCGTACTGCTTATTATAAGCGGTACCGGGCGCAATCAGGTTACCAATTGGGTTATCAAGGTAAGAACCGGTTTCGGTATCAAATACCATGGCCTGACCACTTGATACGCCAATCACTTCTCCGTTGGCATTGGTTTGCCAGGGGTGTTTACGGGCTTTTTGTAAACCGCCAACGTTCAGCAGTTCATTGAAACCAATGCTATTGCTGAGGTCAACACTAATCTTGCCCTTTTTGCCGCGCTTGGTAAATAATTGGATAACACCATTGGCACCCTGCGCACCATAAATGGTTGCTGCGGCCGGTCCTTGAACCACCTCGATGCGATCAACGCTGCTAAGGTCAAGGGTTTCAATACCTGTTCCTACAACCTGCACACCGTCTACCAATATCATAGGGGCCGTGCCACCACGAACGGAGTTCACACCGCGAAGAAGAATCTGCACCGGCTGACCTGGCAGACCGTTCACACTTGAAATTTGCGCACCGGCTATTTTGCCTACTAAAGCGTTACCTACATCCGCTGTAGGAGCAGCCGGAAGTTTGCTTGCAGAGATTGACTCTACTGCTATGGCAACCGTTTTTTTGCTGGTGGCCACACCGGTACCGGTTACAACCACTTCAGCTATTTCTGCTGCAGTGCTCGTTTTCATGCTCACACGCAGAGAGGATGATGCAGAAAGGCGTATCTCTTCGTCAATAAAGCCTAGTGCTGACACCACAAGGATGTTTTTGCCTTTAGGAACATTAATGGAAAAGGATCCGTTACTTTCTGTGGCGGTACCTATGCCGGTACCTCTTACTAAAATGCTGGCGGATGGAATGGGAGCGCCAGCTGAATCGACAACGGTTCCGGTAATTGTTCTGTCTTGCGCAATACCCACAAAACATACCAATACCATTGCCGCTGCGAGCAACAGTTTTCTCATGGAGTTAAATTTAGGATTGCAAAGTAGAGGCTAAAACGGCGCCGTATTTTTACTGTTCATCAATGCATCGGCCGAAAACGATTCATATGTAAGCCCAATGCATTCGTTTTTAAAATCCCAATAATTTTTAGCCTGAAAGTTTTACAAATTTTCTATTGGAATTAGAATTATTCTAAAGAAAAGTATATAAAAAATAAAATATTCTATTTTTTTAGCTATTTGGACAAATGACCCCATGTATTCTACCACTGTAACTGCAGTTGGTTATTGCGCCGATCAATATCGGCCATGCGGTCATTAGCATCAATCAGCACCTGCCTCAGATCAATAAGACGGCGGGTAGTTCTTATCACCATGCTGCGATGCGTCCATAATTGCGCGTTGTATTTTACTGTAGGTATGGAATCACCAAATTCCGTTTTATCCCAATACATAAGATTGAGTGGCACATAGTGTCGCTCCTGCGAACTGTCCTTAAAGAACAGATTTATTTCTACAGGCATTGGAAACTCGCCAACACGCTGTATGCGCACATAAGTGAAACTGCCATCTGTCCACAAGCTATCAATGGCATAGTCGATAGTTTTTGTGCTATTCACCATGTATTCTTTGTACCAATCCAATTCAGCTCCGCTGGTTTGTTCTGCAATCCTGATAAAATCGTTGGGGTTAGGATGCTTAAATTTCCATTCGTTATAGTAGCGTTTAAGCGTAGCAAACATTAGGCTATCCCCTAGCAGGTAACCTAGCTGCGCCAAAAACGCAGCCCCCTTACTATAGGCTGCACGACCGTAGGCAAAATTTGTGGCGTAGTGATCTGAATGAGTACTCATCGGCTCTTCAAACTTACTGCGGGCTAAAGCAATATAACCTGCGTAATCGCTGCTCCAGGGATTGCCGTTACGGTTGCGCATTACATGCATTACATAACTCTCGGCAAAACTGGTAAAACCCTCGTCCATCCAGGGGTACAGGCCTTCGTTGGTGCCCAGTAATTGCTGGTACCAACTATGCATCCACTCATGTATGGCAGTACCAATGGAGTGGCTTCGCACCAAAGTAGCCATGGCATATTCCATACCTCCATCGCCGCCCTGAATAAAGCTGTACACGGGCCAGGGGTAGGCACCAAAATGCTCCGCTATTATGGGATAAACCAATGCGCAGGTATCGGCTGTCTTTGACCAAAGGCTATCGTTCCGTTGGTTTTGCTTGTAAAAAAAATGCAGCGTCGGGCCATTGGTTGTCTGGCGCACGATATGCGCATAATCAGCATCTGCGGCCCATACAAAATCATGAATTTTTGACCCTTTAAAATGCCAGGTGCGGGTGTTTCCTGATATGGCTTTAAGGGCTGTACCGGGCTTATCATAACCAAATCCAATGGCTGCAGCATTTTGCAATTCGCCGGTTGCCGCTACTTTTAACTGCTTGTCCAGCGTAATCTTAACGCTGTAATCGCCCCATACCCCATAGAACTCCCGTGCGATGTAGGGTGTGGGATGCCAGCCCTGATAATCGTACTCACTCACTTTAGGATACCATTGGCTCATGCTATAAGCTACGCCCTCTGCATTATCGCGCCCGCTCCGCCTTATTTGTATGGGTACCTGCGCTTCAAAACTAGTTTTCATTTCGGTGGTGGTGCCGGGCATTAGTGGCTTATCCAACCAAACCTTTGCAATCGTTTCATACAGTTCTATCCGCTGTGGCTTGCCGCCAATGGATAGTGATTGCAACGTGCAGTATCCCTCTTCTTCCGGACTAAGATTGGCTATCCGGTCGCGAACCCTTGGATCCCAATCGAGCCTGTCGCTTCCATTGGGATTGCGCCCCACTACCTTGTTACCCATTTCGCGGCTTCTCACATCCATGCTGCTGCCCGGCTTAAAAGCATTCCAATACAAGTGAATGAAGACAAATGCCAGCGTATCCGGCGAATTGTTGGTGTATTTAATGGTTTGCTTGCCGCTGATGCGGTTATTGTCACTGTTCAGCACAATATCCATATCGTATTGTATGGCTTGCTGCCAACGCGACGGTTGAGCCGCTGCCTGCGTCATCCACATAACCAAAACCGTTGTGAAGAAGATTGCTTTATTCATCCGGAAGATTGTAATTTTCTGGTGCTACATTTAAATTGAAGGCGATATGACGACAGCCGGCCCATTTGCCATTGTTGCAAATAAATGGCTGTGATGACTAAAATGTTTATGCCAACCAAATACTAACTGCTTTTTATCATGACAGACTCACAAAAGGTAATTAATGGCCATCCATATGTGCGCTACAGTCGCGATATCTACGAAGGCGAAGACATTATCAATAGAAGCCGACAATTTTATGAATGGCTTGATGCCCGCCGAACCTGCCGCGATTTTAGCGACAAACCTATTCCTAAAGCGGTGATTCAAAACATCCTCCTGTCCGCCTCTGCTGCACCGAGCGGTGCACATAAACAGCCATGGACTTTTTGCGTGGTAAGCGATCCGGAATTGAAAAAGCGTATACGCGTTGCCGCCGAAGAAGAAGAATATGAAAGCTACAATGGCCGCATGAGCGAAAGTTGGATGAAGGACCTTGAACCTATCGGCACTAATTGGCGCAAACCATTTTTAGAAATAGCACCCTACCTCATTATTATTTTCAGAAAAATATTTGAGATAGACGAACAAGGCAATAAACTCAATAATTATTATGTGCAGGAAAGTTGTGGCATTGCTGCAGGATTTCTACTCACAGCCATTCACAACGCCGGACTAATAGCACTTACGCATACACCATCACCCATGAATTTTCTGGCGCAATTGCTGCAAAGACCGGACAACGAGAAACCATTTTTGCTACTACCCATAGGCTATCCTGCCGACGAATGTTGGGTGCCCGATCTCAGGCGAAAATCCCTGCAGCAAATGACAATTTGGTACGAATAAACTTTGCAGTTAAATCCTGCCCATAATACTGGCATGCAAATTAATCTTTGCCGGAAGCGCCACCAACTACTATTACGATTTCGCCTTTAACGGCTTTGGCTTTAAAATGCGTGGCCACAGTTAATAAACTGCCTCTTATGGTTTCTTCAAACTTCTTGGTGATTTCACGCGAAACGCTGCAGGGGCGATCTTCCCCAAAGTATTTGCCCATTTCCTCCAGTGTTTTTACCAAACGCATGGGGCTTTCATAAAAAATCAGTGTTCGGTCTTCGGTACTCAATTTGGTAAGCAAAGTATGCCGGCCTTTTTTTGGCGGCAAGAACCCTTCGAAGGCAAATCTATTGGTAGGCAACCCGCTGTTAACCAATGCAGGTACAAAAGCAGTTGCCCCGGGCAGGCAGTCTACAGTAATACCAGCACGTATGCATTCGCGCACCAGCAAAAAAGCAGGATCGCTAATGCCGGGGGTACCGGCGTCGGTAATAAGCGCCATGGTAGTGCCAGCCTGCAACCTTTCAACAAGTTGCTGTAATACTTTATGCTCGTTATGCTGATGGTAAGCATATAGTGGCTTGCTAATTTCATAATGCTTCAGTAGTACCTGTGAGGTTCGGGTATCTTCACAAAGAATAAGATCAGCACCACGCAAAACAGTTAATGCCCGCAGGGTAATATCAGCAAGGTTGCCAATGGGTGTAGGTACCAGATAAAGCATTGGCCGAGAACTAAGCTGCAATTACAACTTCAAACTGCTCCATCACCTGATTGGCCAACATTTTTTTAGCCGCTTCTTCCGCTATGCTTTTGGCTTCGGTAGCATCAGTAGCTTCTACCCGAAGGGTGATGTGCTTGCCAATCCGCACATCCTGAATGGCTTGCAGGCCAAGATTGCCAAGGCCGCCCAATACGGCTTTGCCCTGCGGATCGAGCAGTTCTTTAAGTGGCATAACGGTTACATGGGCAGTATAGGTCATATAATTTGCTTTTTGAAAATGACAGAGAATATTACGAAAGAGGCAAAGGTAACCGGCACACACCACCAACCCAACAGGAATAGCGATACAATACCGGTGGTTAGTACAAGGGCATAGGGCATAACGCCCGACATGCTTATGCTTTTAGGCTTATTACTCATAATGGGAAGTGAACTAACCATAAGCCAGCTGAGGGCAATAATAAGCGCATACCACAGCCATTTGTTCATAAACAAATCCAGTACGGTTTGGCTGCCGGCATGCCAGTAAATAAGTGGCAATGCAGCTACCGTAAGGCCCACAGAAGGCACCGGCGTACCCCGGAAATAATGTGAAGGCCCCTCATCCAAATTAAATCTTGCCAGGCGGTAAGCCGCCGCCATGGGCAACAAAAAGGCAGGAATCAACCATAAAAAAGAAGCATATAATCCATCGGGCTGCGCAGCGAGGCTCATGCGCAAAAACTGGTAAATTATCATGCCGGGAGCTACGCCAAAACTAACTACATCGGCCAGGCTATCCAATTGCTTACCCATTTCGCCGGAGGCCTTAAGCAGCCTTGCAAAAAAGCCATCAAAAAAGTCAATAACCGCTGCTATCGCAATAAATAAAGGGGCCAGATAAATTGATTCAGGATTAAACAACAATTCCTGACCTGTAACAAAACCCATTCCATCGTCGCTTTGAACAATGCGAATGCCGTTTTGCAACAGCAGAACAATGGCAATGCATCCGCATAGCAGATTACAAAGCGTAAGAATATTGGGAATCTGCTTCATGGGGTTCAAATATCGGGGCTGTTGATTTATCCGCTATACTGGTTTTCCACCAATGGTATTGGCAATCATTACCCTACTGTAAGGTGATGGCAAAAAGAGCAGGCCAGTTTTTTCCGGTTACATACATGGTGCGGCTCGTACTGTCGTAGGCAATTCCGTTGAGCACATTATTATCAGGATCTTCAAGCTGTGCCTGCACGATGCCCTTTAGTTGCGACAGATCCATACGTCCTGCTACTTTGCCGTTATCGGCATCTATTTTCAGAATATAATTGGTGCGCCATTTATTGGCGTACACAAAGCCATCAATATATTCCAACTCATTCAGTTCGCTTACATAACCATAATTATCTGTAACGCCTACGCGTCTTATCTCTTTGAACGATACGGGATCAAGAAAATAAAGATTGCTGCTACCATCGCTTACAATCAATTCTTTACCATTATGCGTTATCCCCCAGCCTTCTGTGTTCAGTGGAAATTCTTCCAGCTTTTTTAGCGTAGCGGCGTCGTACACAAATCCCTTGCGGTTTTGCCAGCTTAACTGGTAAATTTTATTATTGAAAAGTGTAATGCCTTCACCAAATACATCATCGGTATTATTGGTTTGCGCCAGCACTTTACCGGTAGCCAAATCCACTTTGCGAAGATTACTCTGACCTAATTGGCCCGTGCCTTCAAACAGCAATCCGTTATGCCAAATAAGTCCCTGGGTAAATGCTGCAGTATCGTGCGGATATTGCTGTCCCACTGTATAGTTGATCACCGGTATTGCCGCAACCGTGGCGGTACCCGTATCCTTATTGTCGGCAGGAGTATCAGTATCGCCGCAAGCTGCAGCAAGTGCCAGCGCAGCTAACACTAACAGTTGCTTTGCAGCAATAAAACTTGGAGGGAAATACGTCTTCATGCTATTATTTGCTGATGCAAATCTGCAAGGTTTGGCATGCAATACCATGTTAACCTATACAAAATCAATACTGTAATAATTTTTTCATAGTGGCGTCCATCCGGCTTTTGGCCATGAATTGCGCTTCCAAATCGAGGTTGAACGGTATGGGCGTATCCAGCGAAGCACATCTAACCACCGGGGCATCCAACCAACCAAAACAATGCTCCCCTATCCAGGCCGCCACTTCGCCGCCAAAGCCGCCGGTAAGCGTATCCTCGTGCAGTACGCATACCCTGCCGGTGGCTTTCACTGCATCGGCAATAGCCTCATAATCCAAAGGCAATAAGCTACGCAAATCAAGAATATATACCGACAATTCGGGATGTTTTGAGGCATACTGTTGTGCCCAATGCACCCCACTGCCATAAGTTATGATGGTACAATCTTCGCCGGGTTGAACCAATCTTGCCTTGCCGATAGGAATGCTGTAGTAATGCTGTGGCACCTGTCCGGTTACTCCCCGGTACAGGGCTTTGTGCTCAAAATACATCACGGGGTTGGGGTCGTTTATAGCGGCTATCAGCAGCCCCTTGGCATCCATGGGTGTAGATGGGTACACCACTTTTAGCCCCGGCACATGGGTAAACCATGCTTCGTTGCTCTGGCTGTGAAAGGGGCCTGCACCCACGCCCCCGCCGGTAGGCATGCGCACCACCACATCGGCAGCCGCTCCCCACCGGTAATGTATTTTAGCCAAATTGTTTACGATCTGATTGAAACCAACCGACACAAAATCGGCAAACTGCATTTCTACCATGCTCTTGTAGCCTTCGAGCGACAAGCCAAGCGCGGCACCTAAAATGGCACTTTCGCAAAGTGGCGTATTGCGTACCCTTTGGGCACCAAACCGATCCATAAAACCCTCGGTAATTTTAAATGCACCGCCATAGCCTGCAATATCCTGGCCCATCAGTATCAAATTATCATGCACCTGCATGCTTTGGTGCAGTCCATCGCGCACACCATCAATAAATCTGGCCTGCTGTTCATCTGCCACTATACTGTCGGGTTGAACCGCTGGTCTCGGCATAATGCCTTCAGGCGCATACACATCCTGTACTTCCTCTGCTTCGTCCGGTATCAGCGCCGAAGCATCAAACGCAAGCGCCAGATCATCTTCTATTTGCTTCTTTGTGCTTTGCCGCAAAGCCTGTACGTCTGTGGCACTCAGTGCTCCGGTATCTACCAGGTAAAATTCGAAATTATCCAGCGGATCCTTCTTTTTCCAGTCTTCAAACAAATGAGGGGGCACGTATTTGGTGCCGCTTGCTTCCTCATGCCCGCGCATGCGGAAGGTCATGCATTCAATAAGGTAAGGTTTCTGTTCGCGAAGGCAGTAATCCCTAACGCCTTTCAGGGTATCCACCACGGTAAGTATATTATTTCCGTCAATGGTTACCCCTTCCATGCCATAGCCTTTCGCTTTATCGCTCAGTTTTTCGGCGCGGTATTGCTCTGCAACCGGCGTGCTCAGGCCATAGCCATTATTTTCTATAATAAAAATTACCGGCAGTTCCCACACGGCAGCCGTGTTGAGTGCCTCATGAAAATCACCTTCGCTGGTACCACCATCGCCGCAAAATGCAACGGAAATGCGTTTTTCGTTGCGTAGTTTAGCTGCAAGGGCTGTTCCGTTGGCTACGGCCAATTGTGGACCCAAATGGCTAATCATGCCACAAATATGGTGGGGCATGCTACCAAAGTGAAAGCTGCGCTCCCGTCCTTTGCTAAAACCGTCTTTATTGCCCTGCCATTGCATAAATAATTTGTGCAGCGGCATACCCCTTCCTGTAAAAACCCCCAGATTTCTGTGAAGCGGCATAATCCATTCATCTGACTGCAACACATGCGCCACGCCGCAAGCAATAGCTTCCTGCCCAATACCACTAAACCATTTTGAAATTTTGCCCTGCCGCAGCAATACCAACATTTTCTCTTCAATCATCCTGGGCAACAACATAGCCTTATACAATTGCACAAGTTCGTCCCGGCCCATGGCTTTGCTATCGTACAGCATACAATGAAAATGATTTGCCTGCGCAATTTATCCGTTGGCAGCATCAGGCTTCAATAATTTTTTTTTGAAAAACTAACTATGGCTCATTTGCTTTGCCTTTGCGTTGTGCCCCTTTAGCAGAAAACTTTGCAAAATGGATGAAAAAAATGCCAGTAGAAAACTAAAAAGCAATGCCCACCAAAAACCGTCTACATCAAACCCATCGAGCCAGTACGCAGCCAACATAACCATTAGCGCATTAATGACGAATAAGAACAGGCCCAAGGTGAGCACTGTAACAGGAAGCGTAACAAAAACCAACACAGGCCTGAGAATAGCATTAATTACGGAAATGACCAATGCGGCAATAACTGCCTGCAAAGTATCCTGCACATGAATACCGGGAAGCAGCCAGGAAAGAAAAAAGATGACGATAGCGGAGATGAGTATTTTAGCAATCGTGAGTAGCATGGCCTAGTGTGAATGTTGGTTTAAGATAATATTAAATTGATAAAAAAAAGAGGACTTCAATAAGTGTAAGTATGGTTTTGCGCTTAGTGTGATGCCAGACATTTGAACGATTGGCTTTAACTGTTTAATGCTCAGGCATTATCATGAATTGTGGCCGGACAAGTTCGAAGAGAAAAGAAAAAAATATTTTCCTGCCGATTGATGCATGCAGCGCCAAATATTATTCCGGATTACCCGGCTGAACGGCCTCACTCCCAATAGTTCAAAGAAATGTAGAAGGCAAATCAGCCATTAGCCCTTTGCCATGAAGTTTGGTAAGCTCCGTAAAGCATGGGCTACCGGCAGTTATACACAGGCGGCAGCAGAAAGGCAAATAAGCGCCATTTTGCCCTAAGAAAACATGCCTAAAATCAAGTTTTGGCGCAAAACTTGTTGTTCGGCGCTCAACTGTTATTTTCGCCATCCTGCTAAAAAAAACAACTAAAGCAAATTACCATGCCTTACATCGCAAACATTTTGGCCCGGCAAATACTGGACAGCCGCGGCAACCCCACCGTAGAAGTTGACGTGCTCACCGACGAAGGCGCACTAGGCCGTGCCGCTGTGCCAAGCGGCGCAAGCACAGGCATACATGAGGCGGTTGAACTTCGCGATAACGATAAGAAAACCTATCTGGGTAAAGGCGTTTTGCAGGCCGTGCAGAACGTAAATACCACCATAAGCGACGAACTGGTAGGCTGGGATGTGGCCGACCAAACCGGTATAGACAATGCCATGATTCAACTGGATGGCACCGCCAATAAAGGCAAACTTGGTGCCAACGCTATTCTGGCGGTAAGCCTTGCTGTAGCCAAAGCTGCGGCCGAAGAAGCCGGACTGCCGTTGTACCGCTATGTAGGCGGCACCAACGCTAAAACCATGCCTGTGCCCATGATGAACATCCTGAATGGTGGTGCTCATGCCGATAATAAAATAGATTTTCAGGAATTTATGGTAATGCCTGTAGGTGCATCGTCCTTTAGTGAAGGGCTGCGCTGGGGTACCGAAATTTTTCATGCACTTAAAAGCACATTAAAGAAGAAAGGATACAGCACCAATGTAGGTGATGAGGGTGGATTTGCCCCGAACATCCAAAGCAACGAAGAAGCGATTGAAACGGTGCTTGAAGCGATTAATGCCACCGGCTTCAACACCGATCAGATAAAGATTGCCATGGATGCCGCAAACAGCGAATTGTGGAAAGACGACAAAAAGAAATATGTATTTCACAAAAGCAGCGGTAAAGAAATGAGCAGCGATGAACTGGTGAAGTACTGGGAAAGCTGGGTAAATCAATATCCTATTGTAAGCATTGAAGATGGCATGGCCGAAGATGATTGGGACGGCTGGGCTGCCCTTACGCAGGCCGTAGGTAGCAAATGTCAGTTGGTAGGCGACGATTTGTTTGTGACCAACGTAAGCCGTTTGGCTAACGGCATAGAAAAAAATATTGCCAATGCTTTGCTTGTAAAGGTGAATCAGATTGGTAGCCTTACCGAAACGATTAACGCGGTAACCATGGCGCAACATGCCGGATATAATACCATCATGAGCCATCGCAGCGGCGAAACAGAGGACACCACCATTGCCGACCTTGCCGTGGCGCTAAACTGTGGCCAGATAAAAACCGGTTCGGCATCGCGTACAGACCGCATAGCCAAATACAATCAATTAATTCGAATTGAAGAAATGCTGGCGGAGAGTGCTTACTACCCTGGTGCCAAATTGAAGTTTGGTAAATAAGAAGCTTTGGAATATCAATAAAGGCGCCTGCGCATAATGCAGGCGCCTTGCCTTTAGGTAAAAGCAGATGCTTTACATTCACAGCAACATTTCACTACAATCTGCAGTTAATCAAAATGCCGTTTGCTATCGGGTAAATACCTGCAATTAAGATTAAATTTTTGCCCATGAAGCAAAGGATTGCTCATATTGCTATAGTGGTGCAAGATTATGATGAGGCAATTGCATGGTACACCGAGCGCCTTTATTTTGACCTCATTGAAGATACCGTCTTAAGCGAATCAAAAAGGTGGGTGATAGTAAGTCCCAAAGGCGCTGATAGCTGTAGTTTGCTGCTTGCCAAAGCGGCAAACCCGAATCAATCAGCATGCATTGGCAACCAAACGGGCGGCCGTGTTTTTCTATTTTTACACACCGATAATTTTGAACGCGACTACAACAATCTCATTGAAAAAGATATTCGAATTGTTCGCGAACCCGTAGTAGAAATTTACGGCACTGTTTGCGTATTCGAAGACCTTTATGGCAATCTTTGGGACTTAATAGAACCCAAGCAGTAAAACCATGGCAGTTCAGCAATTGGAGTATCGCAATGCTTTACCCGATGATATTAATTTTGTTGTCGAACTCTACAATTCCGTTATTGCTGAAGGAGGATTTACAGCCGACACTCAACCATTCCGTGTTGCGGAAAAAACAGATTGGTTTGCAGCCATCAGGACGGCACCGCAACAACTTTTTATTGTGCTGTTGAACGATCTGCCTATTGGTTATTTTTATTTTGGCTTTTGGCGGCAGGGACGCATGGCGTTGGCACATACGGCCGAAATTACCTATTACCTGCACGCTGCTTACAGACGGAAAGGTATTGGATCGCAAATGATTGATTGGTGCATTGCCGAAGCGAAAAAGCAGCAATTCACCCAATTACTCGCGGTAATGCTCGACATCAATACAGGCAGTAAAAATCTGCTGTTATCCAAAGGATTCAGTATAGCAGGTCACCTGTATGACGTAGCAATAATTGACAATAAAATTTGCGGGCAATTAATATTGCAAAAAAGCATTTAATATTAAAGTACTTCAGGCTCTTGCTGACTCAGACAATGAAAACTGCCTAAACCCCAGATAATATCAGTACTATCAATACCCACTACCGTTCTGTCCGGATAAGCCTGTTGAATAATTTGCATGGCCATATCATCTTTTACCGACCTGAAAGTGGGCACTATCACATGCAGATTACTGATATAGTAGTTGGCATAACTGGCCGGTAGCCGCTGATCTTCATACACTATTTCATCGGGCATTGGCAGTTCAATAATGTTGAGCTGTTTGCCATTCCACAATCGCATGGTTTGCAATTGCTTCAGATTCTGTTGCAGCAATGCATAATTATCATCCTGCTTGTTCGCTTCTATAACAGTTATAACTGTATTCTCATTTACGAACCGAACGGTGTCGTCAATATGCCCGTCGGTATCATCGCCAACAATACCATCATCCACCCAAAGCACCTGTTGCTGTCCATAATAATCGCAGAGATATTTTTCGATTTCAGTTTTGGATAAATGCGGATTGCGGTTTGCATTCAGCAAACAACTTACAGACGTCAGTATAGTGCCGTTGCCATTAAACTCAACCGACCCGCCTTCCATTACGATGCCCGGCTCAAATAATGGGTAGCCATAGTGCTGCGCAATCTTTGTTGGAATAACATCATCAAGATCGTAAGGCGGATACTTATTTCCCCACGCATTGTAGCCCCAGTCTACCACAGCTTTTTGGGCCCTTTCTTTGTGTAATAAAAATGCAGGGCCATGATCGCGACACCAGGCATCATTGGTAGCAAAATAGAAAAACTCAATCCTATTCATATTAACACCTGCTGCCTGCAAATGCAGGATAGCCGCGGCTTTCATGGTATCGTCAGCTACATTAATGCGCACATTTTCGCCTTGGGTAAGGTAGCCTATAAACTGGCAATAGGGAGGGTAAATGG
The DNA here is from genome assembly GCA_024643625.1 of Chitinophagaceae bacterium. Lineage (GTDB taxonomy): Bacteria > Bacteroidota > Bacteroidia > Chitinophagales > Chitinophagaceae > Phnomibacter. The sequence goes on along the minus strand of JAHEMO010000036.1, from coordinate 1,570 downwards.
TTTCAATTTTGCCTGGCCAGCTCGCCTCTTTATGCGGCCAACTCAGCCATGTAGCTTCATGCTTATGCCATTCAGCAGGAAAATAAAAACCTGCAGCTGCGGGTGTATTATGATTCATTGGAAATTATAAGGGGCTTTATGCTTCATCAATATATCGGCGGGTAATGGGTTGGTAACTGTCAATGCGCCTATCGCGCATAAAAGGCCAATGGGTGCGGTACTGATCTGTTTTAGCCAGATTAATTTCCTCCACATGAATTTCCTCTTCGCTATGCGATGCCTTGTAAAGCAATGTGCCAAAAGGATTACACACAAAAGAACCTCCCCAAAATTGCATAGCGCCATCCTGCTCAAGCCCTACTCTGTTTACACTTACTACATGCACACCATTGGCAACCGCATGGCTGCGTTGTATCGTTTGCCATGCATTATATTGTTCAGTATTTGTTGCTTCTTCCTGGCTGGTTGCCCAACCAATAGCGGTGGGATAAAAAAGAATTTCGGCACCCATGAGGCTGGTGATACGGGCCGCTTCAGGATACCACTGATCCCAGCAAATGAGCACCCCAAATGTGGCATACTTTGTTTTCCAAACCTTGTAGCCAAGATCGCCGGGCGTAAAGTAAAACTTCTCGTAATAGGCAGGATCGTCGGGAATATGCATTTTGCGATACTTCCCTAAATAAGATCCATCTGCATCAATAACAGCCACCGTATTGTGGTAAATGCCCTGTGCTCTTTTTTCAAACAGCGAAGCAATAATCACTACATTATGTGCTGCCGCTACCTGTTGTAAAGTCTCGGTCGAAGGACCCGGTATAGGCTCGGCCAATAAAAAATTATCGTAATCCTCTACGTCGCAGAAATAAAGACTGGTAAATAATTCCTGCAGGCAAACAATTTGCGCACCCTGCTCTGCCGCTCGCTTTACCAGGGCAACCGCCTTTGCCAGGTTTGCATTTTTATCCGCCAGGCAACTCATTTGCACAAGTCCAACTTTTACTGTAGAAGGCATTTGCTAGAAATTTTGTTCGTGGCAAAAATAGTTGTTCGCGGCATGCCGTCTTCATTAGCAAATTCATCAATTTCGCTTTCGGAATAAATCCATCTGCCAATCAAATCTGCGATACTAATATATACCCTGCTTATTGGCCCCTTGCTTTTTACGGGTAGCAATGCCATAGCACAGCGCAACGAAGTGTGGCTAACCGCGCAAGGCAATTTTCGATTCAGTAAATATTGGGGTATGACGGCTGATGTGAACCATCGTTGGCTGAACTTAAATGGCTGGCAGTCGGCTATTTCAGGCTTTAGGGCAGGTGCCACCTATTTTGTCACAGGCACCAAGCAGCTTACTGCAGGCTACGCATGGTTTGGCGCCCATACTTATGGAGCACCGAATACCATCCTCGCTGAAAACAGGCTATGGCAGCAATATCTGGTGAATCATCAAACCAAAAAGATATCGCATTTCTCGCGGCTACGGCTGGAGCAACGCTTTCATGAGGCACCTGCCGTCACCAATAAAAAAAATTACTATAGTACCCGTTTGCGGTACATGCATAGCCTT
>JAHEMO010000244.1 GCA_024643625.1 Chitinophagaceae bacterium | reverse complement strand
GCATGGGAAGGTACCGACCTGAAGGGTTTGAAACTGCTGATAAAAGCCAAAGGCAAGTGTACCACCGACCATATCAGCATGGCGGGTCCATGGCTGAAGTTCAGGGGCCATCTTGATAATATTAGCAACAATATGCTGATTGGTGCCTTGAACTATTTCAATGAGAAAACGGACAATGTAAAAAATCAGCTTACCGGCGAATACGGACCGGTACCTGCCACCCAACGTGCCTATAAAGCAGCGGGCATTGGTACCGTGGTTGTAGGCGACGAAAACTATGGTGAAGGCAGCAGCCGCGAACACGCTGCCATGGAACCACGCCACCTTGGTGTACGTGCTGTACTGGTAAAAAGCTTTGCCCGTATTCACGAAACCAACCTGAAAAAGCAGGGTATGCTAGGCCTGACTTTTGCCGACAAAGCCGACTACGACAAGATACAGGAGGACGACAGCATTGACATCCTTGGCCTAACCGAATTTGCACCCGGCAAACCACTGACAATGGTTTTTAACCATGCAGATGGCACACAAGACAGCATTGTTGTAAACCATACCTACAATGAGCAACAAATAGAATGGTTTAAAGCTGGTGCTGCTTTGAATATTATTCGTCAGCAATTTGCCGGATAGGCATACATATTATTGCAATAAACTTAAATCCCGCGGCTGTATTGGCTGCGGGATTTTTTTGTTGCTGCAACTTCCAATTAACCACCATCAAAATGTGTTGAAAACTGACTGGTTGCAGAATAAAGACAATCACGATGATGTGTTTTTGTTAGCCTTCCTGTGCCTCAAGCCCAAGTGCTTGTCTTATCAAAAGTTCAAAATTGGGTTCTGTTGGATTAGGCAACTTGGCATTAATGAAATTGCCATTGGGATCAATCAACATAAAGCGAGGAATAAACTCAATGCCGTACAGGGCATTCATTGCCCTGGGATTGGTTATTCGCCAATGCATTAGACCAGACTTATTGGAACTTAAAAAGTTTCGCCATGCCTGTTTATCTTCATCTGCACTTAGACCAAGAAACACAATTGGACTATTGGTGTATTTTCCTGCTATTTTTTCGAAGACCGGAGATTGCTCCCGGCATGGCCCACACCAGCTAGCCCACACATCCACCACCACAAATCTACCAGCTAAATTGTCAAAGGATACCGTTTTGCCATCTACATTTTCGGCATCAAAATAGGGTACGGGTTTTCCTTTTCGCAATCGGTTAAACTGATCGCTTTTTTCCTTGAGTTTATCCCAATAACGCTTGTCTTCAAGGTGGCTGGCATCAGCCAAAACCGTTGATCGAGTCGCGCTGTCTCTTGAACTTTCGAGCCTGGCTAACGAAAAATCATACAAAAGTTGATCTCTGGTATTAGTGCTATGCTTTTGTAAAAGGATAGCTAGGTATGCGCTGTCTTTATCGAGAGCGGGAGGTAAATCTTTAACCAACCATTTCCTCAAAAAATCGTGGTATTGCGTCCAACCTACCAAAGTAGAATCAAAATCGCCAGCCAATGCTAACATAGGTTTGAGCAATGGCAAGGCATTAGCAAAAGCAGGATCATCCAGCGCTATATTGATCTTCTTTGGATATTGGAAATATGCCATTTGAAGATAATTAACCGTAATTAGCTTTGTCGTTACCAGCAACATGTCGTCACTTAATCCATAGCCATCCGCTGTCCTGAACTTTCGTGCTTTCGCAATATCTTCTTCCCAACTGACCAGCATATGTTGAAAAAACTGTCTGGGAGGTTCCTGGAAATCCTGTCGCTCAAGGTAATACCTTGTTACAGCACCATATTCCCCGGCAAGCCGCATGTATTGATTTGTAGAAATAGCAGTACCATAAACCTCAATTTTCTGCTGCTTAATTTTCAAATCCTGTTGCCATTTCACGTAAACACTATCGCCTTTTCCTGCATAAACCACATTGTAAAACAAGTTGCCAGCTTTTAATCTGATTTGCTCAATATCTCCCAGTAACTTAATATCGGCATGAAAATAACCGTCTTGTGACACCGCCGATTTTCCCAGCGTGAAATCGAGTGGTATGGAGTGAATCGATATGCTATCGGGAAGGCTATCAGCAAAAATTCTTCCGGCTATCACTGTACGACCATCTACCAGTAGTTTAGGCTTGGCCGGATGTTGAATAAACCAACTTACTGCAATCAATAAAAATATGCATATGCCACTTGTAACCCCCATCATATTGAAACGAAATATTCGTTTGATTGATGCCCGATTGTAATACAGCCAAAACGCAAGCGGTGCAAGCAAAACCCAGGCTAAGCCTTGCCACTCGGAAGGCAATAAAAATTTGCCGGTTTCACTTGCATTAGGGTAACGTGCAGTATAGCCTGTTAATGAATAAGGCCAAAAACTAGAGACAGTGATATTGTTGCTACCTACGATTGCATTTACGATTAATGCAGCTACGCCAATCATAATAGGCCAAAGCGTACTACGCAACACTATTGACAACCCTAGTTGAATAGTAAGCAAGCCCAGACCAGCTATCCAAAGCCTTGCTAGTGCCACAAGAATATGACCCAGCGGCATACCAAATTTTGCTGCCGGATGTACATCGATTACGAATAGCGAAATGCCATCTAAGGCAATTGTAGCCGCACCGTATATTATAACCACTAAGACAGCTAAGACGCTTGTGACAATCCACTTTGATAGCCAAATTGACAACCGCCCTACTGGCTGCGTCTCTATTAGTTTCCATGCATCTGTTTTGTGTTCGATACCGGCTACACGAGCTGCCAATATAATTAGGGCCAATGGAAAAGGAAAGTAGCCAAAAGCTAATAGCTGGGCATCAAATTGGTCCTTAAAATAATTAAACGATAGCCTATCCTGTGAGGAAGAAATGGCATCTGTTGCTTCTATTAATCTTACGAAAAAGTGCAGCACGGGAAATACTATGGCAAGAATAAAACATAACAGCAAAATCTTGCTGCCTTTCAGTTTTAGCCGTTCTGCCTGCACGGCATTCCTAAACGCGTATAGCAAGTTTGACATAAATATTAATACTAAGGTTTTGTAGTTATCGCTAAAAACCATTCCTCCAAACCATCAATAAGCTTAAGTTCAAAGATTTTTGCACCCGCCTGAACCAAACTGCTGTTAATGTCAGCAGCCGCATGCCGGCTGTTTACCACAAGTTCAATTTGATGGCGGTTGGCTAATATGGCGGAAGGGTTCATTTCCTTTATTTTCTCTAACCAGAAGCTTGCCTCATCTATGCCAAGTATGAGTTTTTTTTCAGCTAATGCATGATCAGAAAGCTGTGTCATTGTGCCCTCAAACCTTACAGTTCCACCATGGATAATGGCTATATGGTCACACATTTTTTCTACTTCATGTAGCAAATGACTGGATATGAAAATAGTAGTCCCATAGGCTTTATTTATCTGTTGCAAAAGTTGCCGCACTTCAACCATACCAGATGGATCCAGGCCATTTACGGGCTCATCCAACAACAGCAATTCCGGTTCGGCAAGTAAGGCCATTGCAATGCCTAATCGTTGTTTCATACCAAGTGAATAGTGCTTCACTTTTTTATAGGCTGCATCAGAAAGCTTCATTTTGTCGAGCGCAGGATAGGCCGCCTTTTCAGTTATACCTCGCATCCTTGCCACTACGCGTAAATTGTCTAATCCATTTAAATGCAAATACAGCGAAGGCGTCTCTATCAGCGAGCCCACCCTATGAAACAAGGCTGGTAGCTGAGTGATTAATGGTTGCCCCCAAAAGAACACACTGTTCCCTTGCTGTGGTAGCAACCCGGTAAGCAAACGCATACTCGTGGTTTTGCCAGCGCCGTTAGGACCTAAAAAACCGTATATGCTGCCAACAGGCACAGTTAAGTTCAGCGCATTAAGCACTGGCTTTCCATGCTTGAAAGAATAACTGAGATCGTTAACAGTAATTGCAGGTTCGGAAAGGTGCATACAAAGGTTTATAGATGGAACTTAATGCAATATCGACTTTTTCAATGTGTAGATACACCTAAATATTTGGGGACCAACGCCAAAAAAAAATAAATAAAATTTACTTTGGTTGCTATAGGCTCAACCTTATACCTTCAACCAATCAGATCTAATATTCGCATACCGAAATTTGAAATTTCACCTACCTTTCTACATCGAAAAACATTGTAATGCTTTATTCAGAAATTACGGAAAGGATTCAATCCCTTGGCCTTACTCTCCCCATCCTTCCTGCATCTAAAGGTCTCTACAAACGTTGCCTTGCTATTGGCAATATGCTCTACGTGTCGGGGCATATATCGGTTAATAATGACGGCACGCCTATTACCGGCAAAGCGGGGCTTGATATTAGTGATGATGATGCAAAAGCAGCCGCCAAACAATGCGGATTAGCGATGCTGTCAGCTATGCAGGCGCATTTGGGCGACCTCGGTAAAATAAAGCGTGTGGTTAAACTATTAGGCATGGTAAATGCAACATCAGAGTATACCAATCATCCCGTGGTTATTAATGGTTGCAGCGAACTGTTTGCATCCTTATGGGGCGATGATAACGGTATTGGCGTCCGCAGTGCTGTAGGTATGGGCTCACTGCCGGGCAATGTAGCGGTAGAGATTGAAGGTATTTTTGAACTATACGAATTGCCATGACAATGACGAACACAGAAGATGCCAACTGGTACCAGATAGCCGATATTGACGCCATAGATACACCAGCTTTATTGGTTTTTGTAGAAAGGGTGCAACATAATATTGCTACAGCACTGCAAATGGTGGGTACTCCTGCAAGACTGCGTCCGCATGTAAAAACGCATAAATGCAGCGAAGTTGTAAACATGATGATGGCTGCAGGCATCACGCAATTTAAATGTGCCACCATAGCTGAGGCCGAAATGTTGGGCATGTGTAAAGCACCTGATGTGCTAATGGCCTACCAACCCACGGGGCCAAAACTCAATCGCTTCATAGCCTTAATAAAAAAATACCCGGCAACACAATTTG
>JAHEMO010000243.1 GCA_024643625.1 Chitinophagaceae bacterium | reverse complement strand
GCCAGGACTTTGGCAATTTGTGGAGCAACGGCGCTACTACCAAAACCATCATGGTAAAATCGGCCGGTAGCTACTCTGTAACTTTTGATGATGGCTCGGGATGCGGACAAGTAAGCTCCAACACCATTGATGTAACCACCAACGCTGTGCCAACGGTGGAGATAAGTGGCAGCACACAGCTTTGTGCCGGCGCCAGTATTTCCCTTAACGCAACAGCCGGGCTTAGCTCCTATTTCTGGTCCACGGGATCGGCAACCGCATCGAGCCTGATACTGCAACCCGGAGAATACTGGGTAAAAGGTACCGATGCCAATGGCTGCTATGCCTATGACACCATACAGGTGGCGCTGGCCGCGGATATAACCCCTGCCATCACCGGCAATGCCCAATTCTGCCCCGGCCAAAGCACCACGCTTAATGCCGGTGCGGGATATGCCAGCTATGCATGGTCTACAGGTGAAACCACCGCAACCATTGAAACCACTTTGCCGGGAACCTACAATGTGTCGGTAACCGACAACAGCGGATGCACCGGTTCGGCCTCCGTTACCACCAGTCTGTTCAGCACACCGGTAGCCACCATTTCCGGCACCACCGGCTTCTGCCCCGGAGGCAGCACAGTGCTAAGCGCAGGCGCGGGCTTTGCCGCCTACGAATGGTCGTCCGGCCAAACCACCGCATCGGCTACCATTAATACGCCGGGTGCCTACGAGGTAGTAGTGATCAACAGCGATGGCTGCCGGGACTCCACCGAGGCTATCGTCAATCAGTTTCCTGCGCCGCAACCTGCCATATCCGGCGACGGTGGTATCTGCCCGGGCGGCAGCACCACCCTTACTGCCACAGCAGGCTTCAATAGCTACCTGTGGAATACAGGTGACAATACAGCAGGCATAACAACCAACACCATCGGCAATTATTCCGTTATTGTTACGGATGCCAATGGCTGTCAGGGCAGTACCAACAAAACCACTTTTGTGCGAACCCTGCCACCACCGGTCATCAGCGGTACGCTATCGTTTTGTGCCGGTAACTCCACTACGCTGGATGCGGGCTTTGGATATGCCAGCTATGCATGGTCGAACGGGCAAGCGGTACAATCCATTACAGTATCTGAAGTGGACACCTACTCGGTTACCGTCACCGATTTGTTTGGCTGCCAGGCTACCGCCAGTGTAAGCACCAACAACAGCAATACGCTGCCGGTGCCACCGGGCCCCATCAGCGGACCTACCGACCAATTGTGCGGCTCCACAGGCAACACCTATTCCATCGATCCGGTAACCAACACTAATTTCTATGTGTGGTTCCTGCCCGAGGGTGCCAGTTTTGCCGACCAGGATACCAGCAGCAGGACGGTAAAGATCAACTTTGGCAGTGCATTTGCCGGAGGCCAACTGGTGGTTGCCGCCAACAATACCTGTGGGCAAAGTGCCAGCATAATTCCAACCGTGCTCAATTTGGGTACCGGAACAAAAATGCCTGATCCCATTGTTGGTCAGCTCAGCCAGATATGCGGACCGGCTACCCTCACTTATTCAGTTGCTGCGTTTGCCGGAGCCACAAATTATGCCTGGGTAGCACCGGCCGGCGCTACAATTGTCGGCGGACAAGGCACGAGAACGGTATCGGTTAGTTTCCCAGCCAATTTTGCCGGAGGTAACCTTTGTGTCAGTGTAACTACAGGTTGCGGCACATCACAACCACGCTGTGCCAATCTAACACCGGCCGATAATACGCCACCGGTAATTGCCGGACCGGATGTAGTTTGTGCCAACACCAACGGCGTCACGTACAGCATACCGGCTATTCAGGGTGCCACTTCATACAGCTGGACCTCCGATAAAACCATTTCCATTTTCGCCGGACAGGGTACACCGTCCATCAAGGCAAACTTTGGCAAGCGCGGAGGAAAAATTAAAGTGACCGTTAAGCGCAGCTGCGGCCCCGATCTGATAGCTGAGATAAAAGTGACCATTGAAAACTGTAATGGCACCATTATCACCAACGCGGTGCTGCCCGATCAGTTGCGGTTAATGCCGGAAGTAATAGCAAGCGATGGTGCTACACAATCTGAAGGACCTATCAGTCTTGAATTTACGCTGGGCGAACCCATGGTCGAAAGCATACATAACGGACGCGACAGACTGTTCACGCAGGGCTTCCACCAGCCAATTTTAACGTTGAGCAATGGCCGCAACGACTCTGCGTTGATTGATAAGCCGGGTATTCGCATTGTGGCTGCACCTAATCCTGTATCGTCAAAACTCCAGGTGCATATAAGCGCCGACGAAGAGTACGACGTAGAAGTATTGCTGAATACTGCTACCGGGCAACTGGTGCAAAAGCAACGCGCCCAGGGCAAGCAGAATACGGTGGAGTTCAATGTTACCCGTCATGCACAGGGCATGTATCTGTTGATCGTGAGAGACAGAAGCGGAAAAGTGCTCGGTGTAATCCGGATACTCAAAGACTAATCATTCACCAACACTACAGGGCCGGCGATATTCTCGCCGGCCTTTTCATTCCACCTCCTTCTACTGTTGTAATACTTCTGCTACAGCAACGGCAACCTCATCCTTCTGCTCAACCTACTTATCTTACACGCATGCAAATATTATCGCGCTGTATGGCGCTCCTCTTCAGCCTTGGTACCCTGCTTACTGCCAATGCCCAACAGGGCAAGCATCTTTTCATGCTGTCGGGCCAAAGCAATATGGCGCGGCTCAATCCCGAAGAATCATTTACCCCCTTGCTGGCCAAAACATTTGGCTCACAAAATATTGTGGTGGTAAAGCATGCCGTGGGTGGGCAGCCCATACGCCGGTGGTATAAAAACTGGAAAGCCCCTGCGGATAAACCATCGCTGGTGGCAGCGCCCGATTTGTACGACTCGCTCATGTTAGGGGTACAGCAAGCCATTGGCAGCAGCAAGCCGGCCACCGTTACCTTTATCTGGATGCAGGGTGAACGGGAAGCCCGCGAAGGATTAGGCGACTTGTATAAGGAAAGCTTGCTGGGATTGTATCAGCAGGTTTGTGAGGACTTCCAGCGTACCGATATTAATTTCATCATCGGCAGGCTTAGCGATTTTGGCATAAGCAATGCCGAATACCCGGATTGGAACAAAATAAGGGATATAGAAATGCAGGTAGCAGCAAGCAACCCGCGCTTTGCATGGATTGATACTGATGACCTGAATGATGGTGCCGACCGGAATGGCAAAATGGTAACCAACGATTTGCATATGTCGGCCGAAGGCTATAAAACCATGGGTATCCGCTTTGCACAGGCAGCCATTCGTTTATTGCAACCGCAGCAATAGTAATGACACAATCAGCAGCCATCGCTTCCATCAGATCATTGCTTTAGTGGGCTATTATGGGTAGCCTTGCTGACAAATGTTATTTAATAGTACCAGTTTCATAAGCCAATGAAGAAAGTAAGTTTTATTAATTACAAGCACACTGACTTCTGGCTATTTCTCATCTTATTAGCTGCCATAATTTTACATGTAGTCCATTTCACTTTCCGGACGTCGATGTGGTTTGACGAATTGACTTGCGCCTTAAATGTCAGGGATCATAGTTTCTTTCAATTAGCCACGCAATCGCTGGATTACAATCAGGTTGCTCCCGTTGGATTTTTATGGTTAGAGAAAATTTCCAGTGTTGCTTTCGGCATTAATGACCACGCTTTTCGTTTCTTCCCCTTAGTCCTTTCGCTGATGTCACTGTTGTTGCTCTTACATATCAGCAAACAATTTTTTACCGGTATCGCATTATTCAGCGTATTTACATTATGTGCCGGTAGCGTTTCCCTATGGTTTTATGGCGGTGAAGCCAAGCAATATTCGGGGGATATAACAGCATCGCTATTTATGGTATGGTCTGGCTTGCAATTAATGAAACCTGCCTTAAAAAGGTCAAGGATTTGGCTTATTGCTATTGGCGGCTTTGTTTTGATACTATGTTCATTGCCTGCGATAGTTATTGCGCCTTTGGTTCTAACTGTAGTCCTTATACGTCTACGCAAAAAGCATATTAGTTTATCACATCAATCCTTCCTGGTAATTGCTTTTGTCTGGGGTCTTGCCTGTCTGCTTTTAGCCTTGTATGCTAAATTTGTTATCAGCAACACGGTGAAGGGTGCAATGGGCGATTACTGGTCGCGGGGGTTTGTTCCACTCAATAATATTGGCGAAGGTTTCATTTGGATTTTATCAGGATTACATAAAGAACTCAATTTTTTTCTCTCAGCATGGATGCTGGATGTTTACCCATTCATTCAATTCATTGCACTGACCTTGCTGATCTTGTCTGTTCCGGGAATTATTTATCTGCGCAAACCATACAAATCGCTGACGCTTGTTTTATTTGCCCCTTTATGCACGGCTTTATTGCTTTCCATTTTCAGGGTATTGCCCTTTGATAGCAGAGTGGCCGTATACGCCACCTGGCCTTTAGTGTTTAGCGGCATTGCCGGCATACAGGCTTTACAACAATGGATACCACAATTATTTCCCGAAACGGTAGCTAAAGCAGTAAGCCTATCCATTGCCTTACCTATACTACTCATAACGATATGTAATCCGTCGGAAAGGCCCCCCTTTAACGCACAACCTACGCAACTTGTATTGCATGAATTAAAAAAACAGTGGCAAGCCGGCGACCTATTATTTGTCTATTTTAAAACAAGACACGCACTAAACTTTTATGGTGCTAAAGAAGGATTTACCGATTATAAAGTCGGTGGCAATTATCAAACCATAGAGCCGCATCTGCGGCAGTTGGATTCATTAAAAGGAAATAAAAGAGTTTGGTTTATTTATTCACAATGGACAGAAAAGCAGCCATTCCCGGACAGTATAAAATATTATTTGGGTAATATCATTGGAAAGGAAATTTATACAATACCGGACCCGCATGGCGGTGAAGAAAGTTCAGAAGCCGCGGCCTATTTATATGATTTATCAACTCGCCAATAGCTCCATAAAATGTTAGGAAGGCAATTGCTCTGATATGAAGGAGG
>JAHEMO010000242.1 GCA_024643625.1 Chitinophagaceae bacterium | reverse complement strand
TGTTTACACGGGCGGCAGCGCCTTTACAAGTGTTTATAGGTGAGCTGTTAGCCAATGAAAGGCCGATTGCTACCAACCAAACAGGGATAATACATTTTGGTGCGCAGGAAAATAATTTTCAAGTGCGTTTTGCTGCCGCTAACCTTACCAATGAAACGCCCGTAGAGTTTAGTTACAAACTTGAGGGACTACATAACGAATGGGTGAATACCGGTAGAATTGCCGAAGCAAATTTTGCGGCACTGGCACCCGGCAATTATACTTTTTTGCTGCGCGCCAGACATATAGGTGATACCGCCTGGGCTAACATGGCGGCCCCGTTTTTTTTCCGCATTGCCACGCCCTGGTACAAAAGTTGGTGGTTTCTGTTGCTGTCATCGATGGTGGCCGTGGTTACTATTGTTGCCATTACACGCTGGTATTTGCAACAGCAAAACAAAACAAGGCAATTGCAAATGGAAAAGGAGCTTGCTGTAGCAGAAGAACGCAACCGGCTGGCCCGCGAACTACATGATGGTTTGGGCAGTATGCTTAGCGGTATCCGCCATTCAATGGAAGCGCTGGAGCACCAAACAAGTGATACATTGGGAAGAGATAAATTAAAGCAGAACGTGCATAACCTCGATACCACCATTGCTGAGCTGCGCCAGATTTCGCACAATATGGCATCAGTAAGTGGGGTTGGTGGTCTGGTGCAAGCCATTGCCATGTATTGCCAGCAAATGCAGCATGCCGATCGGCTTACCATCAACTTTGAGAATTTGCTCCCCCCGGATTGGACTTTTACTGATGAACAGGCTTTCCATTTATTCAGGTTGGTGCAGGAACTACTGCAAAATGTTGTAAAGCATGCCCAAGCCAGCAACGCTATTGTGCAGTTGAGTTCCAATAATCAAAAACTATACCTTACCGTAGAAGACGATGGTAAAGGTTTTGCGCCAACTGCTATGCAAAGCCGCGGCATTGGCCTAAAAAACCTGATGCAACGGGTGGCCATATTGCAGGGCAAGGCCGACGTAAAAGCCGCGCCTGGCGAAGGGTGTTCGGTAATGATTGAGCTTCCCATGGCACCGCAAATACGGTAGTGGGGCCGTAATTATGAGATGGACTTCCTCCGATATTTTGCCTTGACAATGTTTTTTCTGAAAGTAATGTTGGCGCTAAAATCCCTGGTGTGTCTATTTGCGTTGCTGACTAATCCATAATACCATTACTGCAAATTATCATGGTTTTACAGGACATGGCCTATGGCGCCAATTGTATATTTTGCTAATATATTCAAGCAATGAAATTGAAACTTCTTTATATACTACTGCCCCTTATCGCTGTTGTTGAAACCAAAGCGCAAAATGTGGGAATAGGTACAACTACTCCTGCTGTAAGATTGGATGTGTTAGGCGCCAACGCCTGGGATCTTGTGAACGGTGAAGGTGACTTTCGAATTGGCAATGCTACTACGCGATTAAAAATTGGTGTTGCCCTCGGTGGCGGTGGCGCCGGCAACACGGGTATCATGCAGGCCGGGGGCATTGCCAACCTTGAGTTGGGCGCCGGCAACAAATACTTTTTGCAACTCAACGGTGCTTCTAATTTTATTAATCTTAAAAACATTAGCGGAGGTTTGCGTATTGAGGGAAATAGCGGTACGCCAGGGCAAATTTTGACCAGTAACGGTAGCGATGCAAGCCCGCAATGGAGCAACCCCGCAGCATTACCATCACCTCAATCGGCCCTTACCGGGAGCCTTCAGGTATTTGATATTAATTCCAATAATTTGTACACCAGCTCACCCATTAATATTACCATTCCCCCAAACGCTGACGTGCTGCTTTGGTTTAAAATCAGAGTTTTTAAAAGTTGTGTGATAGGACCTTGTCTTTCGGGATTTGAATTGAACACTTATCTCGATGGGGCGCCCATCTCAAGCCCCAACAAAGTGGTAGCAACGGTAATGCCGGATATGTTGGAAAATGCAGTAACAGTGGGCCCCATGGTCATTAACAATAGCTCGGGCGTTCATGCCATTACATTCACTATCGCTTCGAAATTCGGAAATCCTTATTCGGCTTTTTTCAATCCCACCTGGGTTATAGTGCACAAGTAGAAGCAAATGCACCTGGAGAAATTCATTTGATAAAGCATACGAGAGTATCAAAACGCAATGCAACCCTTAATAGGTTAGGTGCACGATTGCGCAGAAGTGAAAAAAAAGCACTCATTTATGCAGAAAGCGTGGTAGCCGAAAAGGATGGCTATTATGGATTTACTTAACCGTTATCGGGCTGTGCAAAATCCATGGTTTGGGGGATATCAGGATGGTACCTTCTTCGCTAGGTTTGGAATATGTCCTATCCTATTAAAGGTTGGTTTTCAACCAATCACTTTGGTTCTGCTTGCGCTATGTTATTGCTCGTACTGCAATGTCTGCCTGCAGTTGGACAAAAAAATGTAATTCCGGCTACGCAATCAACGCTTACCGGCATCACGCTTCCCAACAATACAAAGCTGGACAAACGGGTATTGATCCGGGCTGCTGCCAAAACCCATATGGATATGGAAGCCAAAGACAGCGGCCTGTTGCTTGGCGATATGTATGAAATATACCAACTGCCTTTAACCCCGGATCACAGCAGCTCAGACAGCGTGCTAACAGCACTGGAAAGCCTGGGATGGCAGGTGCAGGTAAACGAAAGAAACAATAAGTGGGGTATTGCAGCCAAAGACCGGCGCCGGGTGATGTTGTATTTTGAAGACGCCAGGGACCTGTCATGGCTTTACCTGGCTGAGATAACAGGTAGTGCTGCAGGAACTGCCAGCCCGGGAATGACTGACATGCCATTACAAACGAATGCTCCCATCCCAACAGCAACCACTAAAAACAACCCTTCATCCATGGTGCCCGCCGGCAATTATCAGTTCAGCACTTCCCATTTCGATGATGGATGGGTGAGTACTATCCATACCGACTATGTTCTTGTTCAAAAGAATGAAATCCGGGTGTACCTTTTTTATGGGCTGCCCTACGATGCCGCTGCTTTTTCGGGCACAGGGGTGCGGGCAAGAGATTATTACTGGGATAGTTATGTTGCTTCTAACTTTCATACCAACAGCAAATTGTATCGCGATGGCGGAGAAGTGGTAAGTTCCTTTCAGCCCGATTATGTTGAGGGCAGCGGTGTTGACCTGGTGTCGGGACAAAAAACCTATATGGCCATGCGGCTGAACATTGCACCTAATACCGCTATCCTAACTGTGGCAACCGCACCCGATGAAAAAGCGCTGCTGGCACAATTTCCAAACGCCAACGATCGCTACAATTCCGACCTCTCTGCTATGAGCCGCTATAACAAGTTTGCTGTAGCGCCATCTGACCTAACAGGCACCTGGCAAAGCGGCGGCACACAAATGACGCAGTGGTATAATACGGTAACGGGCAATGATGCAGGCGCAACCTCGGCAGCCTCAAGCGCCACTTTTCATTTTTACAACAATGGAACCTATACCAGTACCCATAACGGCGCTACCGGTGTTGTAGGTGCGCTCAATACTTTTCAGCAGGAATACAAAGGGGCCTGCACCATGAATGGTAACTGGGAGATAAGCCTTACCAAACGGTTTGAAGGCAAAACCGAAATTATGCTATGCCATTTTGAGGTAATACGGGGCGGCCGCGTACTCCACCTTTTCAATAAAAATGCTGTAGGGGTGCACTACGCATTGGGGCTTGTGCAGTAAATCCTTTTCCGGCCACACAGATTCCCCTTTTTACGGGAGTGTTGCTTGCCTGTTTTGTTATTGATTACACACTAAAATATGTTCATGAAATACTTCTTTACAATTGGCATCATGGTTATGGTTGGTCAGGCTTTTGGCCAAAACGTAGGCATTGGTACCAGCACACCCACCGGTCCTCTATCGTTCGCCAGCATTTCGGGCAACAAAATTGTGTTGTGGGGCGATGGCGGGTCGTCACATTATGGCATTGGCGTTCAGGGTGGTTTGCTACAGCTGTATGCTAATCAGCCGGGCGATGCTATTGTTTTTGGTTATGGGCGCAGTGGGCTTTTTACCGAAAGAACCCGCATTACGGGTAGCGGCGATATTGGTATGACCGTAAAAGGCAGGATAATCCTAAGTAATGGCACTGTTCCGCTGGATCCTTTGTATGGTGGAGGTATATGGCTGGCCGACCCCACCAATACCGGAATGCAAGGTTTTATGGGTGTGTTCAATAACCAGAATATCGGCTTTTATGGGGTTAATAGCGGTTGGGGGCTCACCTATAATACCACTAATGGCCGGGTAGGAATTGGCAATACCAACCCCAATGCACCCCTTGCTTTTGCCGCTACATTAGGTAAAAAAATTACCCTATATCCGGGAGCTGTAGGCGATGCGGGCCTCGGTATGTCAGGCAATCGCCTGCAAATATTTGCTGACAACCCCAATGCTGATGTGGCCATCGGCTACGATCTTTTAAATGGTGGCTTTCAGGAGCGGTTTGCCTTTAAACCCAACGGTGCGCTGGCCTTGCAAGGCAACACAGGTAGTTACGGCCAAATATTAACGAGCGGCGGCCCTGGTGCGGCAGCCTTTTGGTCGTCGGCATACACGGTATATAAATCCAATGCATTTACAGGAAAAATTACTGCCGGCGGTATTGTGCCGCTAACGACCAGTACCATCAATCTCAATCTTACACAGCCTTCCTTAATATCCATCACTTACGATACCTATACCGGGGGAACTCAGTGTTTTGCCGGCAGCTGCGCCTACAAATGGGATATTCTGACCCGCATAGATGGCCAATTGGTTGCAGGCGGTGGTTTTGATTACGAAGGACAATATTTTATAGATGGGGTACTGTATGCTGTAGCAGTTCAAAGAGGAACTTCTGCCACATTTGGGCCAGCTATTTTTAGTCTTGCCGCAGGTGCGCATACCATCAGTTTTGAATCAACCGCCCGTTTTGGTGAGCCTTCAGTGAAGTTTAGAGCGCTTTACCAGATAATACCCCAATAACAATTTTGATTAGCGAAGAAGT
>JAHEMO010000035.1 GCA_024643625.1 Chitinophagaceae bacterium | reverse complement strand
TGAAATTGATTTAGTATTAGAGAAGCCAAATGAAGCTGTGTGGGCCATTGAAATTAAAAAGACACTTTCACCAAATCTGCAGAGAGGCTTTTATGAAGCATGTAAGGACATAGAAGCCACCAATAAATTCGTGATCTACAGCGGCACCGAAAAGTATCCCCTACCCAACCAGGTTGAAGCCATTGGGCTACTTGATTTTTTATCGATACCAGCACTTAAGCAATAGGCAGTTGGCAGCCACAGCAACAAGGCCAACCTGATCTTCTTTTTTTATTTTCTTACAAATGCACCGTAATGCGCTTTTCTGCGGGTATATCCCTTTTTTTACGCCAAGGACTATCCTGCGCTAATCGATTCACTGCTTTTACATGAAGAAAAATCTGCACCTCGGTTTCCGGCTCGCGTTGCTTTGCTTATCCATTTGCGGTTTTATGCAGGTTTACAGTCAGCAAACGCTGCCAACCGATGCGAGCCTGAAAGCACTGGAAGCCAAATACCTCTCTACCCCCGTAAAGCAATTGGTGCAGCCCGATGGCAGTCTTTGGTTGCAACGCGATTTTGCTTCCTTTTTGCATGCCATGCCCCGCGGCACCGGCATTGCCCAACAAGCTACCGACAAAGGCCACGACCATAGCAACAACCTGTTGGAAACCTTCCTCAACCGCCCCCACCCTGGTACCGCAGCTTTGCAACAATATTTTGCCGAAGCAGCCACTCGCTATGGCGTGCCTGTAGCCCTATTGCAGGCCTATGCCCAGCAGCAAAGCAACTGGACGCAGGTGAGCGAAAGCGCCTATGGCAGTTGGGGTATTATGGGACTTACCGAAAACCAGTTTACCCAACAGCTAAGCGTGGCGGCTGCTCTGCTGCAAATGCCTGCCGAAACGTTTAAAAACGAAGCCAAAGCCAATATTTACGCGGCAGCGGCACTATTAGCCCGCTACCAGCAGCCATATGGCAAAGCCGAAACCCTTGCCGATTGGTACGATGCCATTGCCCAACTTACCGGATATGCCGATGATGCCATGCGCTATTCCTTTGCCGATAGGGTGTATAAAACCCTGCAGCAGGGCATTAAAACCATTAGCCTTTGGGGTGAAATTATTTACCTGCCCCCAATGGAAAAACTGAAAATGCCGGATGCACCAACGCTTTCCACAATAGGGCAGTTCGGTAATGGCACGCCCGATTATCCTGCTGCGCAGTACAACCTTACCACCTGCAATTACAATAGCCGGCCGGGCGGCGCCGCCATCAATTTTTACTTTGTACACTATATAGCCACCGGTACTTACGAAGGCACTATCAGTTGGTTTAAAAACTGCAGCTCTCAGGTGAGCGCCCATTATGTGGTGCGCAATAGCGATGGGCAGGTGACGCAAATGGTAGACGAGGCCAACCGCGCATGGAGTCAGGGTGTTACGGAATACAATGATCAGGGTATTGGCGTAGAGCATGAAGTGCTTGCCGCCAACCTTAGCATGTGGGATAGCGAACCCATGCTTAATGCTGCGGGTTCATTAGCCTCCGATGTATGCAATCGCAATACCATTCCCAAGCAGCGCCGCAGCAATAATGGCGAACGCGGCATTTACGGCCACAGCGATGTGCGGGCTACCGATTGCCCCAATATGACGCCCGAACGCTGGACTGCCTTTTTGGCCAAGGTACAAGGCGCCATACCCGCAGTGGGTGCACCCACCCTGTACACCGTAAGCGGCACCGCCGCTAGCGGTAGCATTACTGCAACATGGAAGGCCAATACCGAGCCTACCCTTCTGGGCTACCGATTGTACTACGCCACAAACGATAACCTGAGCACCTGGGCCCTGGCCGCTGATGAAACCATGTTGCCCGCTGGCACTACTTCCATTACCCTTTCACCTGCCAATTTTAAAGTACCACCGGCCACACAGGTATTCCATTTTAAGCTGCATGCCGTAGTGCCTTTTGAAGCCAACCCACCCGTAGAGAGCGCAGCGAGCGATGTGTATAGCCGCGCATGGTATGCCACCGGCCCCAAAGTGCTCATTGTAGATGGCTTCGACCGTACAAGCGGATCGTATGGCCAGGCTACGCATGCATTTGTGCCGGCATACCTCAAAGGCCTTCGCGACCGCAGCCTCCTGCAAATAAGCAGTGCCGCCAATGAAAAAGTGGAAGATGGCACCATCAACATGGCCGACTATGCCATTGTGGTATGGTTCGTGGGCGACGAGAGCAGTGCCAATGTGGTATTCTCCGCCAGCGAAAAGCAAAAAATAAGCGCCTACCTGCAGGGCGGCGGTAAAATGCTCATCAGCGGATCGGAGATTGCCTACAATGTGGGCCGGGCAGCAGCCGCAGCTTACGATCTTTCTTTCACCAATAATTTTTTGAAAGCCAATTATGTGGGCGATGGTGCTGGTAATTATTCACCTGCTACGGGTATTGCCGCCACGGCTTTTGAGGGACTAAATATTCCCTTTGGCATTGTATATCCCGAAGATTTTCCGGATGACATAGCTCCCGTGGGTGGCGCACAAACCATTTTGGCGTATGCCGTAGCCGGCAAAAATGGCGGCATCGCGTACACGGGTATGTTTAGCGGTGGCGCAGCACCCGGCGCCTTGGTTTATCTGGGTTTTCCGTTAGAAACGGCTGCCGATATTTCCATCAACCTGTTTATGCAAAAGCTGCTGGCTTATTTTGGCATAGCGCCTATACCGGCACCCCCGATTGCCGTAGCCGATATGGTAACCACTGCTGCGCAAATGAAAAAACGCATTCGGGTGCTGGACAATGACCAGGGCAATGGCAACACCATAAATGCAGCGAGTATTGAAATTACTATTGCCCCAGCCAACGGCACCGCCTCCACCGATGCAGAGGGCAATTTGTATTACACTCCCAACAACGGTTTCACAGGCAACGATGCCTTGCAATACCGCATCAGCAGCACACAAGGTGTACCATCGGCACCTGCTGCTGTAACCATTACGGTAAATAGTGAATCGGCCTGCGCCGCCACACCTCCGGAAGTAGATGACAGCCATCCGCTGCGCGACCTGCGCGGTGCATGGGTGAGCAGCGTAAGCAATATCGACTGGCCCTCGAGCCGCACGCTAAGCACTGCCCAACAGCAGGCCGAATTGCTGCGTATACTGGATACGCTAAAAAATACCGGGATTAATACGGTGTACCTGCAGGTGCGGCCCGAGTGCGATGCCCTGTATGCTTCCACCATCGACCCCTGGAGTTATTGGCTTACCAATGCGCAGGGCACAGCACCATCTCCCGCCTGGGACCCCCTTGCATTTGCGGCAGCAGAAGCGCATAAACGCGGCATGGACATGCACGCCTGGCTCAATCCATTCCGGGCCAAACAAAGCACGCCCGCATTGGCACCAAACCATGTGGTCAATCTGCACCCCGATTGGACCTTTATCAGCGGCTCGCTAACCATGCTTAACCCCGGGCTGCCGCAGGTACGCCAATACCTGCAGCAGGTGGTGGCCGATATTGCCAGCCGCTACGATCTGGATGGCATTCATTTCGACGACTATTTTTACCCCTATGGCGGCATGACGGGGCAGGATAATGAAACTTTTACCACCCAAAACCCAACCAATATTGCCACAATTGAAGATTGGCGACGCAACAACATTAATACCATGATAGCCATGGTGTACGACACCTTGCAGCATATCAATACCCAAATGGGTAAAAACATTGTGTTTGGCGTAAGCCCCTTTGGTATTTGGAAAAGTGGCACGCCCGCAGGCATTAGCGGCACCAGCAGCTATAGCCAGATTTACTGCGACCCTATTGCCTGGCTGCAACAGGGAAAAGTGGATTATCTGGCACCGCAATTGTATTGGAAAATAACCGGCGCACAGGATTACCAGAAGTTATCGCAATGGTGGAACGATCAGGGCAAACTATATGGCCGCCAGATATACCCCGGCCTTGCCTTGTACAAAATGAGCGATGCCAACAATTGGGCCGCCTCGGAAATAACCAACCAAATAGCGCTCAATCGCGATGGGGCACATGACAATACATTCGGGCAGGTAATGTTTAGCACCAAGCAAATAATGACCAATGTAAAAGGGGTAAAAGATGCACTGCAGCAAGGCCCTTACCGCTACCTGAGTTATGCCCCTGCCATGGCGCATAAAGATGCCCTTTGCCCCAATGCACCTACGGGATTATTATTTGATGGCGACAGCCTGCGCTGGCAAATGCCGACCCCGGCAGCCGATGGCGATACGGCCGAACGTTTCGTGGTATTTCGGTATGCCAATGCTGCCGAAGCCATGCAACTGAAAAATGATGGCACTAAAGTGATGGCCATTACAGGTACCCGCAGCGTATACGCAGGTGCAGGCGCATATGTGTATGCCGTATTAGCGCTCGATAAAAACAATAATGCCAGCCCCGCTGCTATTAGCTCCACACCACCCATTGCGCTTTGCGAAGGTGGAAGCGCACAATTGCAGGCCGCCACCACCGGCAGCAGCTACCAATGGCAAATTCTGAACGGTGGCAATTGGACTAACCTGACCAATAATGCCAACTTCAGTGGCACTGCTACTGCTACACTCGCCATTAGCAACCTGCCTGGCAGCTACTATGGCAGCCAGTTCCGTTGTTTGGTAAATGGCGCTCCTGATGGCAGCAGCTTTACCCTCATCTTCCGCAATACCTGGACGGGTACGCAGGATAACAATTGGTTTAACAATGCTAACTGGAGTTGCGGTCAAATACCTACCTCCGCAGTTGATGTAGTGATTCCAGCCGGGAGGCCGAACTATCCGGTAGTGAACGCGAATGGGGCTGTAGCCAGAAGCATATTGGTGGCAACCGCTGCCAGTATAACCCTAGCGGAAAATATCATTATTGTATTGGGCAATTAGCAGTTAGGAAACTGCATGGCGTTTGTCGAGCATTTCGATGGCGATGATATAAGATTGGCGCAGAAAATGTAAGGGTTAGCATGACCTACTAAGCGGCTATTGTTTACCCGACCAATCTGAAACATTCCGGTTATCATCGTCGGGTATTTCAGGTGGGATGCCAAACACTTTGTACGACATTAATCGTGCCTTGCGTGCTATTTCAGAATGCGAACGCATATAGTTGAGTGAATTATAATCGTAAACTGATTTTGCAGGAATAATACCAAGGCTTTTGGGCATATGATTCAGAGAAAAACTGGTGAGTACCGATTCTTTCCATGACAATATTTCGTTGACCTCAACTACTGCAAGGTCGTGCCAATGAAACAGCTTTTCGTCCCATGGCAATTGGTTATTAAATATTTCAGGATCATCATCGTCATTGGCCGTACGCAATTGAATTTGCATCAGGTATTTGGCTTCGCCTTTCGCTACACGTTCCAGGTATTCATCCTTCAAATAATTGCGACCCCTTGTTTCGTGCGGCAGCACACGTTGGTTGCAGGTATCCCACTCGCTCATGTCAGATTCAATACCGGTTTCGGGTGCTTTATCCAGCGGCATTACGCGGTATTTAGCGTAACGCTGTATGCCATCTTTCCCCGTAAACATATAGGGAGTTAGCGCCTGATAGCGCAGGTTCTGAAACGAAACAGGATTGCGCCGGAGCGACAGCTGCGCCCCTTCAATACCTTGCGGATATTTTCGGTAAAAATCATGATACTCTACGCCCCATTGCTGTTTGCGCAATTTGGCAAACTTGAGAAAACTTACCGCAGACCAAAACAAATTAATCACACCGGTATTCATTTCTATATCAAAAGGGCTTTTCCAATAATGGTCAGAAAATTTAATGGAGAAGCTTCTGATACAATTCATGGCATCATCTAAAAAAGTTGCAGAAGCATGCCTCACCCTGCAGGGAAATTCGCGCCCGGGAGCAAAAAAATCATGCGCCGGAAAATCAGGATGATCCACAATACGCACTCTTCCTTTTCCTGCTATACCATTGTTGTGGCTCATGCGATATCGCTTGGGAAAGCTTAGGAAAACTGCAAGGCCCAAACCGAATCCTGCCGAAGTAAGCCAAAGCACAAACTTGTCCCACCATTGCTTTATGGTGCCAAATAAATAGTCGCCTAGTGTAGCTTGTTTAGTTGTCATGTATGTCTGTTATCAAATATTGGTTCTCGATTCTATTTCTTCCACATTTACACCGTAGGACAAAAACTCTTCCTTATGCGCCAGCAGCAGATTGGAATAATAGGGATTGATATCCTTTTCTTCATCTTTTGTAATAAAACCATATTCGGTTCTTGATAAAAAATTACTGAACCACATCATTTGTGTGCTGCGGGTGAGATCAGGTGCAATACTCAAATCTGTTTCAGGCGCCAGTACGCCCGATTCCTTTTCGCCAAAGCGCAAACCAAGACAATTGTAAAGCACTTCACCAATGTCTTCATATTGATGCTCATTGGCCCAGGTGTGTAGATAAGTTGCCACAAAAATCATATACGTACAGGCTTTTACCACGTCATCAATCGCGGTGGCTTCATCCTGCTCCGGAAACTCCTTAGACAGCGTAAGCGGTGTAATGGTGCGCAACAACCCATTTCTTGTTTCGCGCTTGCTGTCAAAATTAAAAGAGAATTGGCCCGAGAGATATTCCTTCATGGCTTCATACCGCTTCCTTTCCTTTTCATCCAGGCTATCCCAGTTTATTTCGGAAAGAAAAACGGGCACACTATGGCTGACCAGATCTTCTGAGAAACAATACAATTCGTACCAATACTTTTTGATGTCAGCAAGATTGTTGTTGATAAACCATCTTACATAATCTTCGGTTAATTGCCAGAAGAGATTTTCCGCTTTTGCAGATGTGTGTGCATCGCTTAATGGTTTGGGACATGTCCAGCCTTTCCAATCCAGTAAACCCATGGTATCCTTACAGCGTTGCAGCAAACCATCGCGGGTAAGGGCCGATGCCTTTGGAATATAATCCTGTAATAAAATTTTATCCGCAGCGTGATTGACAAGTACCACTTCTTTCAGATGCGGAAATAACAGGCTTGCCAATGGATTCAGGCGCAGGTTTCTGAAAGCAGCAATAGCATACTGTTCGGTATTGGTATGTGTGCCGGCAAAATGTTCATCCACTTCCGTACACAATCCTCCATTCACGCGGGCAATTCTTTTGGCATGCATCCAGTTATCGCCATCTTCAGGTGTAAACACATGCTTTTGCCAGGGGTCTCTGTTATAGGCGTTCAGGGGGCCCGTCAACTGAATGGCTGTTGGTGTAGGCAAACCATTTTCTTTCAGGTAAAATTTTACAGCCACATCAGGAAAACAATATTCTTCGTTGCTTTCATAGTGACCCACGCCAAAATATTTCAGCCAATAATAACCATGCTCATTTTTATCGGGCATTAAGTAAGCCCGGTTCATGCCATTCATCATTCGCTCGCCAAACCACTGGTCGCCACGGGTATGGCCCGGCAAAGCATTTTCAATGCATACGGTAAGGTTCTCCGGATAGTCGGCCTGAATCAATTGCAGGTTTATTTTTCCGGGATCTTTCTTTATTTGAGCCAGATGCTTGACCTTGGTCAGTTCAATAGGTATAAACTGTTGCCGCAAAGCATCTGTACGGCCTTGTGCATAATACTCAGGTGCGTCTTTATCATGATCTTTAATTACCGCTCTTGGCAATGCGGTATCCGTTCTGTACTCCCAATAAAAGAGCTGAATGTTCCGGAGGTTATATTCCATCCCTATCAGGTCGGATTTGGCAATGCGAACTGATTTGAAGATTTTATACACCAATTTATTTTCCCCTTCGTTTATAAACACATGGCTGGGCTGATGTATTTCGAAAACCAGTTTACGAACACTCATGCGGCGGGCAAAGTTCAGATCAAAAGGCAATCTAAAACTTCCATCGGTTTGGGTAATACCTTCGCTAAGTTTTCGCCATTGACCCCACCATGTGCGGCTCCAAAAGGCAACGGGCATATGGTGTATCGGTACCAACTCATCTGCCTTTTGGGCAAAGCTTATACTACCTACCAGTGCACTATCCATGCGCTTGCCATAGCATATTTCCACTCTGGGAAAAAGTTTTAGCATAAGTCTGTTCCAGGCATTGCGCAGGCGGGTGTATTGGTAATAACACCATTCTAAAAAAATGGTAATAGGATTATCAATCACGGCAGAATTACCCACCTCGAGGTGATTGATTCCCTTTAGCTTTTTGGAAAAAAAGGCACCATCTCTTTTATACCCGATTTTTGTTTTGCGCAGGCACTCCTCGCATACATTTTTAGCCAACTGTTCCGGCGTGTTGCTTTCTGTCATGCTGTAGCCATTTCTTTTTTCGAATCAACAAAATACATGTCTATTTCACCTTTGTTCTTTGCAGCTATTTTACCGCGGTAGGTACAATTAAATTTATGCGCCACAAGGCGGTAGGTTTCACCCGAAATATTGATTTTACCGCTTTCACTACCCGATTCCATGCGGCTTGCCGTGTTAACGGTATCACCCCAGATATCATAGGCAAATTTTCTTTTACCTACCACACCCGCTACTACCGGACCAGTATGCAATCCAATGCGCACATGAAATGTAGGCTTGCCTGTTTCGCGTTGTACATCATTGTAGGCCAATATCCAATCCCGCATTTCCAATGCCGCGGACAACGCATCTGTAGCATGGGTAGAATTAGGGATGGGCAATCCACCGGCACACATATAAGCATCGCCGATGGTTTTTATTTTTTCAATTTTGTACTTGCTTGCTATATTGTCAAAGGCTCCAAAACATTCATCTACGGTGTTTACCACTTCTTCCGGCGTCATGGCAGATGAATTTAGCGTAAAGCCAACAAAATCGGTAAATAATACCGTTACGCTTTCAAATTTTCGTGGGCTTGTGCTGCCATGTCGTTTAAGTTCTTCTGCAATCTCCACGGGCAAAATATTGAACAATAGGTCATCGGACTTTTGTTTCTCCTTTGCCAGTTCAGCCGTTCTTTCCTCCACTTTCTTACCGAGGCTATCATATAACAATGCATTTTCAATAGAAGTGGCAATCTGCCCCGATAGCAAAGACAAAAGATTTACCCTTTCCTGCGTAAATGCA
Source organism: Chitinophagaceae bacterium (assembly GCA_024643625.1). Classification (GTDB taxonomy): domain Bacteria; phylum Bacteroidota; class Bacteroidia; order Chitinophagales; family Chitinophagaceae; genus Phnomibacter. The sequence continues at coordinate 10,495 of JAHEMO010000035.1, read as the reverse complement.
CCGGTAGTAAGGTTATTTTCCAGGTAAAGGATACCAATAAATTTACCTTGCTGAATGATAGGCAAACACATGATGGATTTTGGTGCCTGTGATAAGATATAGGCATCGTTTGCAAAGCGAGTATCCGTTTGCGCATTATTGACAACTACATTTTCGCCCGTACGCCGTACATAGGTGATTACAGAGGGGGCAACCAACGCAGTTGATGATAAACTGTGGTGCGGCAAAATCTCATTGCGGTCATTGGCAACATCCACCAAGGCCTCTACAAACAACTCATCCTGCTGTAATAACAGCAAAACGCCTTTTTGGGCACCGGCGTTTTCAATAACCACGCGCATGAGCACAGTCAGTAAATTAGACAGTACCACTTCTCCGGATATACTGTTAGCGGCTTTCAGCACCGTAGTAATGTCCAATACGCTGCCATGCACCATGGATGTCTTGTTGTCCACCGAACCCGAAGAAACCATACTACCGGCAACACGATCAACACCTGACACATAGCGCGGAAACATCTGTTCCATTTGTCGCAGCTTCGCTTGTGCACCCCATTCGCGGAAGGCATTGTAAGATGCCTTCAGGTAAAATGAAGCGAGATCTTCAGACTCCTGTGACAAATAAAATCTTCCCGCCAATTCGTAGCACAATGCTTCCTCATGAATGTAATCATTTACCGATGCGCCTTTGATGGCTTTATCGTACCATAACCTGGCGTTGTATTCATCTCCGATAAGCCGGAGCAGCTCGGCCTTTAGCAAATCGTATTTATGCTGATAGTTTTGCGGCGCATACTTAGCCCATGTTTTTATTTTGCGCATGTTGCCTTTAATCCTGCGCATATATTTCCCCTGCAACTTGCCCGCCTTTGCGTACAACTGCAATAAAGTTAGGGCTTCATAGAAATGATGATTGGGAATTTCAAATTTAGCCAGTACAGCTTCCAGCAATTTTCTTGACTCGGCAGCATGCTCAGCCGCCTTATCATAATCATGAAAATAATAACTGAGAATAAGCTTATTGAAATGAATGAAAAATGTGCCGGTCTTATCGTTGCGCTCTGTATTCTGCGCCATCATCTTCTCTTCGTCGTATGCCTCGCCGGTAAGTATAAGCGGATTGGCCGATCTACCCATGAAATTCAACATGGGCTGACGATACACTTCGTTGTAGTTGAAATTGGTTTCCTGCTTAAACTGATTAAAGCTTTCGCTATACGCTTTCGTTTCCTGTTCCAGTCTTTCCAGCCTGCGCCCACTCAGATACGCGTGTATGCAATAAATATTGGTATTGATGCAGGCAAACTCAATGGCGCCTGTCTCCATGCCTATATGGTACGATTCCTGTAACGGCCGCAGTGTGTTGTGCACATGCTCGTTCCAGTTGATGATAAGCGCATAAATGGGTGTGTAAATTTGTGTCTTCCACTCTTTGGCATTAAACTTTTCCAGTAGTATCAAACCCAGCTTACCAAATTCATATCCGTTGCGCATTTGTCCAAGCACGCCGCACATAATTACACCATAAGTGGCAAAAGCAAATGCGGAAAGGGCAGTGTTGCCATATTTAAGCGACAGGTGCACCATTCTGAAAATGATCAACGGAAAGAGCGTGGGCGTTGCCCAATAACTCGATGAAGCTATATCCGCCATAATGCGCATAGCAGCAATTTTTTGCTCATCCTGCATCAGCGGCAACGCCGATAAACTGTCGTTGGTTTTGCCTGATAATTTAATCTTGGTTTTCACCAAATCCATCATCACATTCACCATGGTGGGTTTGGCAGGAAAAGATTCACCCAACTGCTTCAGCAATTCGAGTCCGGTTTTAATAGCATCGAGTAATTTATTCTCGGCCTTATAAGCGAGTATCCTTATTTCATAGGGCTTTACTTTCTCCAGCAAATCACGCACGTTTCCCAACACTTGCTGATAATGCGTATCCATAACCGCAAAATCGCCGTTGAGGTAGGCGGCTTCAGTAGCCCCGGTTTGCAAATCGCGGCAAAGTATATACTGCGACTGCCAGGCATCCGGTTTAAGCAAGCCAATGCCCGACTGAAAATATTCCAGTGCCGATTTGAATGCAGAACTTTGTTTGGCCTTTCTGCCGGCATCAAGATTCAGCTGCGCCAACAGTGCTTTGTCTGCCTCGGTCTCAATAATATCTTTTCCCCAGTTCCACTGGTTGACAATATCAAACAGGCGTTCATCCTTCTTGTTATCCGGCGTTTTTTCCAACAATAACTTACCAATGCTCAGGTGTACTTTATTTTTTTCGCCGTCCGGGATAAGGGAATACACAGCTTGTTGTATACGGTCGTGCGAAAAACGAAAATGTTCGCCCACCGGTACTATCAAACCCTCTACCAATGCATGGTGCAAATCTTTCTTTAATGCCTCCTCATCCCTATGCTCAATAATACCCAGTACCTCCAAATCGAAACTACTGCCAATGCAGGCGCCACTTTTTAAACAGGACTGTGTACCCCCGGGCAGGCGCAATACTTTGCCCGCCATTAATTCCACTACATTATCCGTAATGTTTTTTTCGTTGATCTTTTCAATATCCCATGCCCAGCGTAGCTCACTAAAATTGAATTTCAATAATTGTTCCTGATAGAGCGACTTTAAAAACTGGCCTACAAAAAATGCGTTACCATTAGTTTTCAGATACACCAAATCAGTAAGCGCAAGCGTTTGCTGCACCGGCATCGACACCGCATCGGCAATAAGTTGATTTACATCCTGCCGGGTAAGATTACCAATACTGATGCTGTTTACGCTTGCTCCTTCCTGCCGCAAATTATCCACCATAATAATGAAGGGATGCGAAGCATTTACCTCATTATCGCGATAGGCACAAATGCACAACAGGTGTTCGCTATCTCTATCCGTCATCAATACTTTAAGCAGCTCCAGAGATGAAGAATCGGCCCACTGTAAATCGTCGATAAACAAAACAAGCGGATGCTCGGCAGAAGCCAACACATTGACAAGTTTGCGAAAAACATAATTGAAACGATTTTGCGCTTCCATGCCACCCACTTCCGCTACTTCAGGCTGTGGACCAATGATGTGCTCAAGTGGTGGCAGTACATCCGTCAATACTTTTCCTTCGGCACCAACGGCCTCCTGAATGGCTGCTTTAATGCTGAGCAGCGTATGCTCCTTTTCCGTAAGCAGCATATTCATTAATTCACCAAACGCCTGTAACAAGGCGAAGTAGGGAACGCCCCGTTGAAACTGATCATATTTGCCTTCAATAAAATAACCCCTGTGTTGGGTGATAGGCTTATGCACCTCCTTCACCAATGCCGACTTGCCCGTACCGGAATAGCCTGAAACCAACATGAGCTCTCTTGAGCCTTCTGCGCAGCGATTGTACGCCTGCATAAGTTCATGTATTTCTTTATCGCGACCGTAGAGCTTTTGTGGTATCAAAAACCGGCCCGAATAATCTTTTTTGCCCAATTGAAATTCGGTAACGCCTGAGGCCGTTTCATACATCGACAATACCGTTTCCAGATCGTGCTGTAATCCTTGCGCAGACTGATAACGATCTTCTGCATTTTTCGCCAGCAGCCTGGCTATGATATTACTTAGTGTTTGTGGAACGCGTTTGTTGTATTGCGTTACCGGTGCTGCTACCTGTGCAATATGGGCATGCACTAATTCCATAGCATCCGATGATACAAAAGGCAATCGGCCGGCAAGTGCTTCGTAGAAGGTGACACCCAACGAATACAAATCGGTGCGGTAATCCACCACCCGGTTCATACGACCGGTTTGCTCCGGAGAATTATAAGCAAGTGTGCCTTCTAATCTTTCTGGATTGCCGAGAAATTGCTGCCGGATATCAAAATGTGTAGAGATGCCAAAATCAATAATCTTTACAGAACGCTCCTGCAGGTTTACCAGAATATTGTAAGGACTAATGTCTTTGTGAATAATGCTGTGCTGGTGAATTTCGGCAACCGCCCTGGCTGCGGCAATGGCTATGTGTAAAAAATCAATAATATCATCCTGCTTTTTCTGAAACGCTTCCTTAAATGTTACCGCCCTAAACCATTCCAGATATAAGGCGTGACGGTTCTTTTCTCTGGTCTTCTTCAGCACATTTCTGGTACCAGCCAATTCCAGCCCTGAGAGCACATCATGTTCGTTGTAAAACTGCGCTATATCATTCGGCGTTGGAAACTCATAGTTTAATATTTTAAGGGCAACCGGCTTATTCCATTCACTTTCATCTACCAGGTAAATTTTTGACTTTTGACTTTCGTAAATCAGTTGTTCTGCCATGTTGTTTTGATTGGGACCGGGGAAAAATATTTGATTGTTCAGAATTATACAAGACAGTCAATACACATGGCCATGTAAAATGGCAGATATTGAAACCATCCTCATAGTTTCTACAATAAATTTTCAATAAAACTGATTGATACACTGCTGCAGATGCCTCAGTATACATTAAAGATAATTGTAAACTATATCAGAACAATGTTCAGCCGTGGAAATTTTACCAACACCAACCCCTCCGCCTTTATCCATACAAGTATTACCTTGTACTGCAATTATGGGCCGTACCCTTTACACCGCGCTTATTGGTATTAACGCCTACGAAAAGTTGAATCCTTTACGCGGTTGCATGCAAGATATCTTGCGCATTGATGGCATACTGGAGCAATTGTGTACGCAAGCAAAGCCTTCGCTAGCCTACAAACCTGCCTTTCTTCTGGCACCGCATGCTGCAGAAGAAGCGGTGGTTACGGCTTACCTCAAAGCACGTAACGAAACCTATATACCGCCTACGTTTGCGCACATTACACAAAATGCCTTTGCACATCTGCAACAAGCCGGCAACGATGATATAGTATTGCTATACTACAGCGGCCATGGATGCTACGTGCCTGCACCGGCATCCTGTAACACCGGCGAAGGATTACAGCAATTTGAAACACTAATGCCTGTAGATGCAAGAACTACAGGAAGACCAATAGTAGATAAAGAGTTGGCCTGGCTGCTGCACAAAACACTGGCAGGTAAGCCGAAACTGCATGCTGTGGTAATAATGGATTGCTGCCACAGTGGTAGCAATAGCCGGGAGCCCGTTAAACTTTCAACCATCAGCTACAGACAAGCGGATCCGGATGGTACTACCATTGACATCAGCCAATGGCTTGGTTACGATGAAGGCTTTTTCCAGATAACCGATGGGCGCCTGCAATTTCCAATAGCCCGCTATGTGCATTTGGCGGCATGTGCCAGCCATCAAAAAGCCGCCGACCATCCCATGGGTGGTATGTTTAGCCGCGCATTAGCTGCATGGCTTACGGCCCATGGTAATACACAATCGTATCGGCGCATGATGCAACAAATTGCAGTAGATATTGCCGTAAACAACGGGCAGCAAAACCCTGTGGCATTTGCCATGCAGGATACTGATTTAGATGAGCCTTTTTTGGGCGGAAACCTGCTACAACACCTGCCGGAAAATAGTGTAAAGTGGTTAGGAGAAACCGAAGGGTGGTGCCTGATGACCGGCAGTATGCAAGGGATAGCAGCAAGCAATGCCAGCCGCAAAACGCTGGTGCGTATTACGGGCATTAAAGACCTTGCAGAAGTGAAAGCCGTAAGCCTGCAAAGGTCTGCGCTTGCCGGTAAGGGCTTGCTAAAGCTCGATACAGAAAAATCATATTCGGCGCAGTTGGTACAATTAGCAGGAACGCTTACTGTAGTAGGTCTCCAACAGTTATTGCAACAGCATACCGTTTTAGCCAAAGCGCTGAAAGAAGTGTACAAGACAAACTTGATGTTATATAGCAAGCTTGATGCCGCTGCTGCTTCACCCGATTATCTTGCCGCCATTGCAGATGTTGATCGCGAAGAACATTATGCTTTGGTTTCACCGCAATCGGAACGGCCACTGTTCAAACCCCAAAAAGATGCAGCCATTTTTGCGGCACAGGCAGACGCCGTTGGCAAATGGCGTGCAGTAAGGCAACTGCAACCTGCATTAGCTGCATTTGCTGAAGATGATTTTCTATTTGAAACTGAAATTATTACCGGCGAAAAAATTACAGGTGCTACTTTAAACAAAGCAAAAGGCAAAAAGCAAAGCATCACGTCGGGCGATACGCTGTCCATGCCCTACAAAAATGGCCATCAACCTGCCTTCCGATTTACCATAAGGCTACAACCCAATGCAACAATTAACCGCTGCTATATACAGGCCTTATATTTTGATCATTTGTTTGGCATAAACACCCAATACCTGCCTGCCGATACAGCCGCATTGCAAAAAGGCGGATCGCTATCCCTTAGTTTTCCATTCGAGCAATACCGATTTGCCGCAATACCGGTAGGGCTCGGTAAAAACTATAAGGAAGCGGGTGTAACAGAAGCCTTTCACCTGCTTAAAATTTTGGTGAGTACCGATGCAGCCATTGACATTGGCCGCTACGCACAACCTGCTTTGGAAGCATCGGCACAACAAAATATCCGCACCCGCGATGGCAGTACCCGGAGCGCTGAAAAGCCCGTTGACACAGCATTGCAGCAAATGACAGAGGGCTGGGCGGCATTTGATTTTTTTCTGCATATAACTACTGCCGCACCATAGAAACTTTTACCATTTTCAGTTGCAGGTATATTGATTATCTTACCAGCAAATCACACCACTATGTCAAAAGGATATGCATTACACATTGGGGTAAATATCACCGACCCCGAACATTACACCAATTTACCCGCACTGGGTGCCGCCGTAAATGATGCCCGGTTCTGGCGCAGCTATGCTAAAAAAATGGGATACGCTACCAAATATCTCGCCGATGGCAAAGCGACCTCCAAAGCAGTGTTGCGCACCCTGCGTCAATACGCAGCCGTAATGCAGGCAGGCGATATTGCCCTGATAACGTATAGCGGCCATGGCGGACAAATACCAAACGAAAAACCCGATCATGTAGACAAAGAAAAAATGGACCAAACCTGGTGTCTGTACGACCGGCAACTGCTGGACGACGAATTGTATGAAGCTTTTACCGCGTTTGCCGAAGGCACAAGGCTATTGGTGGTATCCGATAGCTGCCATAGTGGTACCGTTACCCGCGCTGCAGAAATTGATTTGAGTGATATGCTGGTAAAAGGAATGACGCAAGCAGCCTCATCGCGTGGCATGCGCAGCCGCCAATTGCCCGATGATGTGGAGATGCGCATCATGCTCGGCCAATACGAAAAAGTATATGCCCCTATTCAAAAAAAATATAGAGCAAAAACAAAACGCCGCGATGTAAAAGCTGCGGTGAAATTGCTGGCAGCCTGCCAGGATCATCAGGTAACCTACGATGGTAAAAAGTATGGTTTGTTTACAGAAAACCTGAAAGCCATTATAGACAAAAAAGGAAAGGAAGCCGGTAATGCTGCGCAACTGATAGCGGCCGTCAAAAATCAATATGCATTTCCTTATCCCAACTTTTTTGAATACGGCAGCATCATGCCCAACTTTGATGATGCCTTTCCATTTAGCATTAAAATTGCTGGTGCTACAGAAATAAAAGGCTATCGTGATCCGGCACTACAACCCGGAAAAACAAGAGCCCTTAACGAAGATGTTGCTACTGCCGATATTAATCGTTCGGCGCAAGTGGCCATCACCCTGCGTGGTGCTGTGCAAGACGCTATTGCCGGTGGCGCCGAAACTGAAATATTGAGCCGTGAAGAAACTGCCGATGGGCAAACGCTTGTGGTGCAGTTGAACGGAGTGCCCTACCGGCAGGCCTGGAGTGCCGCGCATGCTTTGCAATTAAGTCTTGCTGCACAAGGTATAGATGCCGACATATCGCCGTTGCTCAGTTTCAACCCCAACGACCAGTTTTTGCGCAGCCGCGCTGCCGATGAAAATAATGCGGAGTATATGCCGGAGTGGCCACCCGCCAATGCTAATCCTGCTGTGCCAGTTGGCTGGCATTTGGACGATACGCATTCACAACTGGCAAAAGCTGCAGCGCTAGTAGCCACTAACCCTGCCGCATCTGTAAAAATCGGCCATCTCGACACCGGCTATATAGAAGGACATATTGCATTGCCCGAAAAGCTCGATAAAATAAATGGACGATCATTTGTGGCCAAAGAACCTGTACATCCTGCAGAAGACAGCAAGGGCGGCATGGATGGGCATGGCCTTGGCACCCTCTGCATTTTGGCGGGTGGAAAAGTAACAAAGGCCGATACCCATGGCGAGTATGAAGGCTATATAGGTGCTGCATGGATGGCGGAAGTGCTGCCGCTACGGATATCCGATTCCGTTATTATCCTGAACAGCCGCAATTTTTGCGAAGCGCTTGACTATGCGGTAGCACAGGGCTGCGAGGTAATAACCATGAGCATGGCCGGCAAGCCCGATAAAGCTATGGCAGAAGCCGTGAACCGCGCATACGAAGCCGGCGTGGTGATAGTAAGCGCCGCAAGCAATTGCTGGTATGCAGGCCCCATGAAGGCACTGCCCAAATGCGTATTGTATCCTGCGGCATTTGACAGGGTGATCGCCGCAACAGGCGTTACCTATAATCATGAACCATACGACGGTGATTTTTTGCTGAAAGCCAGATTAGATTTTACCAAATACATGCAAGGCTGTTGGGGACCACCGGCACGCATGAAAAAAGCATTGGCCGCCTATACGCCCAATACACCCTGGGCCAGCCGCAAAGTTCCATTCTTGAAAAGCGGAGGCGGCACATCGAGCGCCACGCCGCAGGTGGCAGCCGCGGCAGCCTTATACATTGCTCACCACAGGAAAGCCATGGAAGCAAAGGGCTATTACGAACCCGGCAAGCAATGGATGAAAGTAGAAGCCGTGCGGCATGCTTTGTTTAGTGCTGCCGATAAAAAACTGTTTCCCGCCTGGCGCAAATATTATGGCAATGGCATACTGAAAGCAGCGGACGCCTTAGCGGTTCCCGTAGCCAATCCTGCCCAACTAAGTATGGCAGCCGATGCACGATCAAGCTTTGGTGGCATATTTGACATTGTGGGTTCTTTTTTCAAAAACCGGCGGCTATTTCGCAGTGCCGCCCCCAAACCAACAGAGGAGGCATTGGCGATGGAAATACTACATGTGCTGCAAACCGATCCGGCTTTTTACAACAGTTTTGAAAAAACAGACCTAAGCAGCGCCGCGCAAATGCAAAAGCTACTGAACCAATCCTCGTTTATCAAAAAAATTCAGGCATCGCCTTTTGCATCCGATTATCTGAAAGAGGCAGTGATGGCATAAGCCCGCGATTTTTCATCCTGCGTATGGCAATTTTTACTTGCACTTAAGACCTGCTTTTGTATCATGCAGGCCCATGCACCCGCAGGGTAGCAAGTAAAATGAAAAACGGCATGCCGGAAAGGGTAAAAAAAAATATCCAATGCAGTATAATGCTGCTGCTATGTATTGTGCTGTCGGGCTTGGATCAGTTGCATGCACAAACAGATAGTACAAATCCTGTAGCACGGTCTATTACGGCCGATAAGCTGCGCATGCTGGTACAAACGCTTTCACACGATAGCATGGATGGCAGGCTTACCGGCTCAGAAGGAGCTGGTAAAGCTGCAGCATTTATTCATCATTATATGGAGGCGGTTGGATTGAAACCTATGGAAGCTTTTGCAGGCTACTATCAGTTATTTTCCATGGAGGTGAATGAAAAAAATGTTGCCACTTATAATGTAATTGGGCAACTGACTGGTAAAGTGCGTCCGGATAGTGCCATCATTTTTTCCGCCCATTTTGATCATATTGGCAATAACAATTACAACGGCAAAAAATATCGCAGCCGCTATTCCGGCCGGAACAGCAAAATTGATCAGCTCTTCAATGGTGCTAACGACAATGCATCGGGCGTAAGTGCTATGCTAGCTCTTGCCGATTATTATACGCATCATGCCGAGCCTTACTATACCTTACTTTTTGTTGCCTTCAGCGGCGAAGAACAAGGACTGGTAGGCTCAGAAAAATTAGCCGCCATTATGCCAACCCAACATATTGTAAGGCTAATAAATCTGGAGATGCTGGGCCGACCCAACAAAAAAGGAGCGTTTATCACCTACGATCGGGACAATAATGATTTACAGGATATCCTCAACAAAAATCTCTACAACAACTCGCCTGCCTACGGAAAGCGTTTTTTTGGTCTGGATACATATAGCGATCAACAGCTATTCATGCGCAGCGATAACTTCCCTTTTGCCAGGGCGGGCGTAAAGGCCAATACTATTATGGCTACCTCTCCGCAAGACCAATTTTACCACCATGCAGATGATGAATGGAATACCCTGAATTATGAAAAAATGGCCGAAATAGTGCAAGCCATTGCATTGGCCTGCCAGCCCATCATCTGCCCGCAATAAATGTTTTTAATACAGTCTGGTGAGTGTAAAAAAACTTAGGGCTTCGCCGGCAAGAATTTCTTGCGTGGCACCGCTAGACTGACTTGCAGTAATATCTA
>JAHEMO010000034.1 GCA_024643625.1 Chitinophagaceae bacterium | reverse complement strand
GCCAACCCGCGCAGCCGGCCAATGGCGCTATAGCCCGGATAAGTTTTCTTGCCAATATCATCGAGCATAGCATGCCCATGATCGGGGCGCATAGGTATGCGCACGCCACGACTTTGCATTACTGCACTCATACTTTTTACAACAGCCACCATATCTACATCGCCACCCAAATGATCAGCCTCAAAAAAGTTGCCTTCCGCATCGCGTTTTGTAGCACGCAGGTGAGCAAAATGTATGCGGTCAGCATGTTTGCCAATCATGCGTACAAGATCATTATCCGGCCTTGCGCCATAGGAGCCGGTACAAAAACAAAAGCCATTGGCTAAAGAAGGAACAGCGGCACTAATAAAATCCATATCGGCTTCGCAACTCATAATGCGCGGCAAACCGAGCAAGGGATAAGGCGGATCATCGGGATGAATAGCCAATACTACACCTGCATCATCTGCAACAGGGATTACTTCGCGTAAAAATTCCACCAAATGATGACGCAAGGTATTTGCATCAATATGCGCGTAGCTATCGAGCAAACCCAGAATTTCTTCCGGCGTAAAAGGCACGTCGCTACCGGGCAGGCCTAGCAGGCAGCTACGGAATACTCTGTCTTTCTCTTCGGCGCTTGCATTGTCGTACCATGCTTTTGCTTTGGCCTTGTCTGTATCGTTGTATTCAGTATCAGCGCCCGGCCTTTGGAGCATAAATAAATCGAAAGCCATAAAGGCAGCACGATGAAAATAGAGTGCCGTACTCCGGTCTGGCAGTTCGTAGGCCACATCGGTTCGCAACCAATCCAGCACAGGCATAAAGTTGTACGTAATTACCTGCAGACCGCATGCCCCAATATTGCGGATGCTTTCTTTATAATTTTCAATATGCTGTTTGTAATTGCCTGATCGCTTTTTGATGTCGTCGCTTACGGGCAGGCTTTCAATAACGGTCCATTGCAGGCCCGCTGCGGCTACCATCGCCTTACGCTTTTCAATTTCTTCTATTGTCCATACTTCGCCTACCGGTATATGGTGCAATGCCGTTACTACGCCCGTGCAGCCCGCCTGCCGAATATGCCAAAGATCAACCGGATCGTTAGGCCCGTACCAACGCATGGTTTGTTCAAATGTATATGCCACAAAAATTAAGTTGTTGATGATGATTCAAGGGCAATGGTAGTATTAAATCCGGCTGCAGCAAAGAAGTATGGCAATGTGAAAATGAAGACCACCCGGCATGAACAGGACAAGCCCTGCTACTTGCTGTGCCTTGCATTTATATAGTTGGCCAATTCCACAACGGTAGTCACCCAAATTTTATCGCGATTGTCGTGCAGATACTGCAGCAGTTTATTGTGCTCCTGCAGATCTACATTTAATGCATTTCCTCCATTTACACCATGAAACAGGAACACCATAACGGATTGTGTTTGTTCAGCCTGCTTCACCCATCCAATCATTTCATCTGCCGTTTCGCCATTTACCATATAGGAGGGCAAATTGTATACATCTACTGTTGATATTACCGGCCTTTCATTTCTTACCGCTCTGGCAGCCACAAATTCTCCCCGAAGTGAATCCATAAATGGTATCCCTTCCACCGTCATATCGCCGCAGGTAAAGGCAAAGGACCGGCCGGTTTTTGCATCCAGGGTCTGCAGCCAGTTGTTCGTCATTCTAATTTCATCCAGCATCCTTTTAACGGAATACTTGTTCAGATCATAATCCGGTCCGACCCATTCACGCCCTTTTCGTCCGCCTTCGCAGGGATGAAAGAGCGTGTGGTTCCCTAATTCATGCCCATTTTGAGCAACCTTGCGCCAATCGTTCAGCCGGTTTGCGGCACCGCTAAAAGATGCCGTCAGATAAAATGTTGCTTTCAATTGTAAGGCATCCAGTTTGGGAATGGCATTATCCAGATGTTCTTCCAAAGCGTCGTCATAAGTTAGCACCACTGCACATCGTTTGCCATTCCAGGATTCCTGCGCAGCCGCACTATCGGCACATAAGTTTATTATGCAGATGCCCAGCAGCATCAGTACATGGAAATAAATTCTTGTAGGCATCGGCACTAACGGGTTTTTTGTTGTTGATACTTCAAATTACGATTAGCCCAATTGATGAAGAAGGGCATGTTTGGCGCATCAGTGTGCCCTCCATCATGCTGACGCCATGCCAATACACCATCAAGATAACCGGTTAGCACAGGCGGCATGGGTATTTGCCTATAATCGTTGCCAACACCAAGGTCGCGGGCGCCTAAAAATGTAAACACTTTTCCTGCAGCAACAGTAGCCATCCAACTACCCTGCTGATCGAGCCATTTGGCATCGCCTTTTTCGGGTATGCCATAACTAATAAATAATGGTCGTGGAGCGGCAAGTGCCAATAATTCGTGAGAGTCAATGGGCAAATCGCATCCTGTTTTGCGGCCGAAAGTAGCTGCTTCAGCACCGTACTTGAGGTAATTGCCCGCCATCCAATGATAACCACCGCCGGTAAGACTTTCCACCGCTTCACCAAACACACGGCGATGAAGGGTAACACCACCCTTGCCAGAAGAACCAATTAAACCCACTGCAAACCGCGGTTCAAAAGCCATGGTGACCAATGCGGCTTTGCCATACCGCGAAACGCCCTCAATACCTACACGCTTACTATCCACCAGACTATCGGTTTCCAAATAATCAAGCGCTCTTGCGGCACCCCATGCCCATGCCCGCAATGCTCCCCAATCGTCTGGTTTGCGGGGTTGACCCTTGTTTACAAGCCCTATAATACCTTTCGTCAGCCCGGCACCGTTATCTGCCTGAATACTGCCGGTTTCGATTATGCAATACCCCCAGCCGGCGGCTAACAATTGTTCTGTGGGCATTAGTTCGGCCTCGGGCTTTGGGGCAAACCAGCTATATCCGCCGTTGGCACGAGTTATCGGTGCATATGCAGGATATCGGTTAAATACAGATTGCAGCGAAGTATCTTTTTCAATCAGCACCTTTTTGAAGGCATCGTTTATTTTCTCCAAATCGGCCGGCAAAGGCTGCGCCGGCGCAGGAAAAGATGGTGGTGCAAAACCAAACATCATCAATACCGGTACCGGGCCTTTGGCATTGGCTGGCACAACGAGCATCATGTTTATGTTTACTTCAATCAGCGGATAGGCACTATTATCCGCCGTACCCACAAGCCGCTTTACAATGGCTGGTGTACGGGCTATAAATTCATAATCGGTAACGGAAACGCGCCAGCTAACGTTGGGTGCATCAACAGGCACGCGACCATACATTTCCTGTTCAAACATGGCTACCAATTCCGGGCGCCTATGTTGCCACCAATCTTCCGCCGTCTTTACGGCACTACCATTGTTAGCCGTCAGCGCATCAGGCAGTTCCGGACACGGATTGGCAAGCGCCTCATCGTAATTGGCATGATTGGGTGCATTTTCATCGCCACTGGGTCCGGGCCTCAATTGCTTTATACCCAACTGTTGCATCATATGCGCATGGTCTTGTTGGGTGGTGAAGTCCACCGGCTTTGCATACACAGTTGTGTTTGGCTTTTGTGCCATAAGCCAGCCAAAAGGTAACCATACCAAAACAGCAGTCAACAAAGCACAATTGGTCAATTTCATTATTCATCAGTTCGGAAGGGTGAGGCGGGAAGTCCTTCTTTGTTGTAAAGATTTGCATTATGGGGATTATCGGCCCATGCATAACGTACATACCTTGGCGCAGCAACAGTTTTGCTCCACACTACTACCGTGTTGCCTTCAATACGGGCATTGGCCCATACAAATTTTTTATCGTCGCCGGCTATGGCAAAATTATCAGGCATGCCTCCGTCGTTTGTTGTGAGGCCGGTTCCCGTATGGGTAAAGCTTATCACGATCTTATCGTTTTGTACCGATGCCTTTTCAAACATGGGACCCGAGGCAATAATATTTTCACCATACACCATTTTCTGCGCAGCTAATGCCAGCCTGTCGCCCACTGCTTTCTTGTTATCGGGATGCACGTCATTCCACTCACCAAGATCTATAGCCACAGCCATTGCAGTATTGGGTACCGAAAGTGCCTTGCCTTGCGCTTCACGCATAAGCGCCCAGTTGCTTTCTTCGGGTGTATAATTTACATCCATATAATTTGGCAGTTGCACATAAAGAAACGGAAGCGATGGCTGCTGCCACTGTTTGCGCCAATCCTGCACCAGCGCTTTTTGTAAAGCCAGATAATTGGATGGTCTTCCGGCATTGGATTCCCCCTGATACCATAAAAACCCTTTAATACCATAGGGCACAAATGGTGCAACCATGCCATTATACAAAGCCGTGGGTTGGTTTTGCAAACTGATGCCATTTCCTGCTCCCGCATTTCGTGGAGCAAACACTTCACCCACTTTGTATTGCCAGTTGCCTTGCAAATCAACAGTATCCGAATTACTGATTAATTGGTAGGGCTTATCAGGTACAAAACCACCCTTGCCATTTTGATTGCTAACGCGTATCACAAACAAATTTTTACCGGCATGTAAAATACCGGAGGGAAGCTTATAGCGCCGCTGTGGATACATGTAGGTTGTGTTGCTCACCTGCGCACCATTCACATACAAAACATCAGCATCCACAATACGCCCTAAAAAAACTTTGGCATCATTAGCTGCCATTGAAGCAGGAACGTCAATCTCCCGCCGATACCAAACAACACCATCGAGATTGCGAATACCCTGATCTTCCCAATAACCGGGAATATTGATGTTGCGCCAACCGATAGGTTTATAAGCAGTAGCGAACCATTTTTCCTGCAAACCCTTGTCTGTGGGTTGCTGTGCCGACGAACCAGCCGATTGTGCATTGGCTTGTTTGAAGCTGTTGATATAGGCGCTGTCTTTGTTGCGTTGTATCACAGTGCTGATGTCAGCAAAGGATTGTAATCCTGCTTCGCTAGTCCATGCTTCAATTGGCGTGCCGCCCACACTGGAATTTATAATACCTATTGGAATTTTGTATCGTTCATACAGCTGCTTCGCAAAAAAATAAGCTACTGCACTAAACGGACGAACCTGCTCGCCCACGGCAGGCGCCCAATAGCTAGTGTTGGCGTGGGTTTCAGGCCCGGTCAGCACCGGATTATTAGGTACTAAAAACTGCCTTATTTGCGGATAGTTAGCCGTTGCTATTTCTTCCGCATAGGTTACATCGTGTATGTTCATCTGATGCACCATGTTAGACTGACCCGAGGCAAACCATACATCACCTACCAAAACATCGTGCAGCGTAATTGTATTTTTACCCTTTAGCTGCATGGTATAGGGGCCACCTGCATTTTGTGTTGGCAATTGCATTTTCCACTCTCCGTTTGCATTGGCTTTTGTGGTGGTAATGCTGCCATTGAATTGCACAGACAATTTTTCCTGTGGCGATGCTTTACCCCAAATATCAATAGGCTTGCCGCGCTGCAGCACCATGCTATCGCGAAAAATAGTGGGGAGGGTTATTTGTGCCGATGCAGAAGCACTGCCTATTACCACTGCAGCCACGCTAAATATGCAAACCCAATAAAGCTTTTGACAAAAAATTTTTCTTGCATTGGCCAATAGGCAAACATCAAAAAGCTTGTAATACATCATTTGGCTAATTAAAGACTATTGCTCCACAAAGCTAACAACACTTAAAGCAGGCAGGTTAAAAGAAAAACTTCCGGCGGCAGCATTTATCGTAGCACCCTGTTCTACATTCTTTGTTTCAGAAGTAACAAACGGCAGGAATCCACCGGCAGCGGCACCGCTTATCGTTATCCGTTGATTTACTACAGCAGTTCCGGTATTTATGGCAATTACAATCTTCTTTCCGTTATACTCATAGGCTGATATCAGTACCAATCCATTGCTATTGGCCGAACTGCCGAGGCGGGTTGCACCTTCAGGAATAAATCTGGCAAAATGCGACATAAAATAACCGCGTTTGGTTACCTGCCCGTCCTGCCCTATTACACCATAAAAGCGTTTGCCATACCACCAGAAATAGGCATTAAAATTTGCCTTGGTCAAGCAGTTGTGTATTTCTGTTGCTGTACCCAATGCCGCCACATGTGTAATAGCAGTATCAAGGTGTTCGGTCATCCAATACTCTTTGTTTCGGGCGGTTACCGCCGGATTACCGACAATACCACCCCCATAAATATGTGATGCTATTATCGCCAGGTTTGCCATGGCTGCATCGTCGCTTACTATGGTGTTCACAAAACTTGCATTGTTATTTACCAATTCAGGTGCAACAAGCTTTGTAGCTGTAATAGCTGCACCATGCTGCTTTATGAAATCGCGCATTTCGGTTGCCGTCCACACGCAACCTTCATAGTCAGGCTCCCAATCGGGCTCATTTTGCACCGATATAGCATATAGCGGAGCACCGTTTGCCTGCATGTACAAGGCAAAATCATTGAGGTATTTAGCATAGGCCGATGCACTATCTGCCTTGAGCTTTCCTTTAATCAGGCTGCCATTAGTCTTCATGGCCGCCGGTGGCGACCATGGACTTGCGAAAATTTTCGCGTTATGTTTCAACGCCTCTTTTGCGTACCCTAATTCTGTGTTGCGCCAGGCATTGTCTGTTCCAATTCTTATGCGCAAAAAGTTAAGCCCAACCTGCCCATTTCCTTTGCCAAACAGCCGGGCAATTTCTTCAGCGGTCATTGGCGTTGTGGATGGCGGTGCAAATGCGCTGGCGCAGCCAAAACCCCGGATGAGTTGGTGTTTCTCGGCGGCAAGAATAGTGATCTGCGCCTCAATTGCGGGCGGCGGCAATACGGGTACGTCAGGGCCACTATCTTTTGCACATGCCACAAGCATGAATAACAGCAACCCAAATACAGCATGATTTTTATGAATAAAATGACTGTTTATGGCTTTCATCGCTTTTAGCTTAAAGAAATTATTAGTTATTGTAGGACAATAGTCGCAGTGGCCTGCGGTAAACCATCTGCTTTTGCAGTAACGGTAATATTGCCTGTGGCACCAGATTGGCGGCCAACAATGGCCAAAACTTTGCCACTAAATGCCCGCCGCGATGCCGAAGCAAATGATGTCAGGTCGGCGGGATTACCGTTGTCCGTTGCTACCAATTTTGCGTTTTCAGATATTGAAAAACTAACCATATTGTCTGCATTCGCAATCCGGTTTCCGGCATTGTCCATTATATCCACGGTTACAAAAACAAGGTCTTTGTCATGGGTCAATACGCTCCTGTCTACCTGCATAGCTAAGCTTGCTGGTTTTCCGGAAGTAGCTACTGTATCATTTGCCCAGGGCTTGCCATTCTTATAGGTTACCACTCGCAATTGTCCGGGTTCGTACACCATATCATCCCAACGCAACCGATAAGTAAAGGGTTCCATTTTTTTACGTCCCACCGACCTGCCATTCAGAAACAATTCACCCTCGTCGCCGGAAGTAAAAACATGCACCGGTGTAACCTGTCCCACTCTATCGGGCCAGTTCCAATGCGGTAAAATATGTGCCATGGGCAAATCAGGTCGCCAACGGGCCTGGTACAGAAAATAGCGGTCTTTTTTGAAACCAGCCAAATCAATGATTCCACAGTAAGAACTTCTGGCCGAGTAATAGGGTGTGGGTTCTCCCAAATAGTCCCAGCCCGACCATACAAATTCACCTGCTACAAACGGATGCTTGTCCTGCGATGCAAATACCTTATCGGGCGATGCACCGAACTGCGCCGTATACAATTCATAACCACTAACCCATTGGTTTATGGGATCACCTCCGGTACTATCGCTCACTGGTGCGCTAATTTCTCTGGTTACCGGAAACACATAAGTGCCTCTTGTACTTAAGGCCGAAGCAGTTTCGCTGCTTACAATCATTTTCTCCGGAAACTTTTGGCGAAAGGCAGGATACAAAGGTGAAGTTCTTATACCGGTAAGGTGAGCATATGCAGGAGCGTCGCGAATGCCTTCGCCCTGATAATTCAGGCTTAGTATATCCGACACCGTTGGAAAAGGCATATCGGGCTTGGCATAGTTCATAGATGCTGTTGCCGGCCTTGTGTCATCTTCTTCTTTTACAATGTCGTATAATCTTTTCGACAATGCGGCGCCTTCTTCGGCCGTGTATTGCTCGCCTACTTCGTTGCCATAACTCCAGGCAATTACCGATGGATGATTTCTGTCGCGTCGTATAAAAGCCCTTGTATCTGCCTCGTACCAATCAGGAAAAATGAGATGAAAATCGTAGGGTGTTTTTTTTCTTTCCCAGCTATCAAATATTTCATCAATTACCAGGAAGCCCATCCTATCGGTTAGTTCAAGCAATTCAGGTGCAGGTGGATTATGCGAAAGCCGGATAGCATTGCAACCCAATTCGCGCAACATTTCCAATTGCCTTTCGGCAGCGCGTGTATTCCAGGCTGCACCCAAAGCACCCAAATCATGGTGCTGATTTACGCCCTGTATCCTGATTTTTTCTCCGTTTACTATTAGGCCTTCGGTTGGATGAAACTGTATATCGCGAATACCAAAAAGTGTTTCATATTCATCCTGCAAAACACCATTTATTTTCACTTGTGTAACAGCAGCATACATGACTTGTTGCTGCAAGGGTGCCGGACCCCATAGCCGCGGCGTTGGTAATACAACGGTCGATGATGTCGCACGAATTTGTTGCGCCGTTAATTCCATTTTTGCAGCTGGAAAAGTTGCAACTGCTTTGCCGCTACGTTGCAACTGCCCGTTTAGCAAATAGATGCTGGTCGTTAATTCGGCTGTTTGATCTGTGGTACCACTATTCTCAATTCTTGCAGAGAAACTGATGGTAGCTGAGGCTTTTGAAACCTTGCTTGTACGTATAAATGTTCCCCACTGTGCAACATGCACCTTACTGAGTTTGCTAAGCCACACATTTCTGTATAGTCCGCCTCCGGGATACCAGCGGGCTGAGTTGGTAGGGTTATCCAACCGGATAGCAATTTGATTGTCTGCACCATATTTAAGGAAGGGTGTAAGGTCTAATCGAAAACCATTATACCCATATGGCCATCCTCCTACCAAATACCCATTACACCACACCATGGCATACGACATGGCGCCATCTATATCGAGATAAATCTGTTTGTGTGCATCAGCGGCAGCAATGTGAATTGTCTTCCTGTACCAGCCAACACCTTGTACCGGCAATCGCCCCATACCACCACCCACTATTGCATTAACTTCTGTGTAAAAAGGCTTGTCAATTGCCCAGTCATGTGGCAAATCAACCTTGTCCCATGCAGCATCATCAAAATTTTGTTGCACAAACGGGAAGTCGCCACCGGGATTGCCTGCAGGGCGAATATGGTGGCTGGCGGCATCGGCAATAAAGGCATTGGCAGTGGGTAATATCCAGGGCTTAAGTATACCCGATACTGCCTTAACCGCTATTGATTCGGTAGGCCTGGAATCCGCTACTTTGTTGTCGTTTCGGTCAGTTAGTTCGGGCCGAACCTCATATATCAAACTATCGGCATTTCCACTGTAGCGAAAAAATCGCCATCCGTCATTGATACTTGTTCTTACTCGTACTGTTGATGACTTTCCCGTACCGGATTGAGTAAAAGCTAAGACAGGAGCCATTAGCATTGAAGCCCAAACTAAAAACAGGCTTTTGTACAAAATTGAATTTACATGTGCTTGGGTACTCATTTGCTGGTAAAAAAAACACAACACACAAGAGCAACTGACCACTCTTGTATGTTGTGTTTGCGTTAATTCAAAATTAAACAATGGTCTTGCAGTGCCTGGCTGCAAGATTAAAATTCCGATACTGCCTAATAGCCCGGATTTTGCTCAAGTACAGCACCTCTGTTTCTTTCAATTTCCGATTGAGGAATTGGCCAAAGGTTGTATTTAGGATCGGCAGACGGCGAATAAAATGGATTGCACTTTTTGATGCGATCGTACCATTTGCCCAAACGCATAATAGTGAACATGCGCTTTTCTTCGATACCAAATTCACGCATCCGCTCGTCCAGTATGTACTCCAGATCAACACTACCGGCTGCTACAGGCGCTGCCTTAGCTCTTGTCCTCACCACATTAATATCTGCGGCTGCAGCTGTGGTATTGTTCAGGCCCACATAGGCTTCGGCACGCAGGAGATAAGTTTCAGCCAGTCTGAACAAATATTCGTCTCTGTAGGTGCCCCCCGATGTGCCTTTTATTTGGTATGGAAATGCTTTGGCAGGATCCAACAAATTGGCCGGCGGATTATAGGGCTCCGTGCACTTGGTTTGGTAAGGATAAAAGGCCCTGCTTGGCTCGCCCGATACCAGCGTGGCGCCACCCGTTCCGGTAGTACCGGGAGGTATATTGCCAAAGTCAATTTCTGTACCAAACAAAGGGCTGTTTTTATTGGTCACTGTGAACTTTCTTACAAAATTGTGGTTGGCATTCCTTATGTCATTAGTAGGGTCGGCAGCATACGCATTATTAATAAAATACTTGGACGGCGACATGAAGCCCACGCCTCTTCCGCCGCTTGAATAATCGGCAGCAGGCCAGTTAAATGGTGCTACACCATTAATTCTAACATCGCGAACCAATGCCGGATGCACTCTTTCCAATGAATAAAGGTCGCCACTTGGAAAACCTACACCTGTGCTGGCTGCTCCGCCAGCAACATCAGATTCCAATTGAATCACCAAAATGCCTTCTGTATTTCCCGCTCTCCTGTTTTGATTACCCCTGCGAAACATATCCCAATACACGTCACCCGGTGTTTCTGCTTTACGTGCGCCAAATCGGGCCGTCATAAGACTGGTGGCAGGGTCGTTAATTACAATGGTAGCCGCATCTATTGCTTTTTGATACTGACCGTCAGTGTTGTACACCTCACTCAGCAAATGCAAAGCAGCAAGATTTGAAATTTCTCCATCTTTTACTGCGGTTATTACCGGCAGGTTTGCGGCCGCAAAAGTCAGGTCCTGAATACACTGTGCATATACCTCCTTCCTTGTGGCACGCTGATAATCAACTTTAGGCTCAAGCACCTCTTCCAATACCAGCGGTACTCCACCAAACAAATATGCCAAACGGCTGTAAGCATAAGCCCTGAAAAATTTCGCTTTTGCTTCAAATAATTTCTGATCGTTTGCCGAAAGTTTTGAAACCGGTATGCGGCTGATAATGGTATTGGATTCAGAAATTATTTTGTACCAAGGTGTCCAGTGCCTGCTTGGAATGGCACTTGTAGTGCTAAACTCGCCGGATAAATTTGGCGGAAAACCCGACGGAACATAATAGGCAATATCAGTTCTGTACGTATACTCAAATGGATCATTGTCATTGGTTGTATACAATTCGGCCCGAAGTAATCTGTAGAGGTTATTTACTGACGCATTAAAATCTGCAGATGTTTGAAAGGCATTTGCTGTACTCAGGAAGTCCAGCGGCGTTTCATCAAGAAAACTTTTCTTGCACGCTGCAGCGCCTACCAGCAGTGTTGCCATTAATAGCAATGTTCTTATATTTTTCATAGCAATATTTTTATCAGGTTTCTTTATTAGTATACAATATGAACACCAAAGGTGAATCCGCGCATTACCGGCCTTCCATCTGTAATCATGCCATTATGCACTTCAGTTGTTACGCCATTATTTGTTCGTGGCACAAGTGATTCCGGATCCCATCCCTCCCAATTTGTCCATGTGGCCAGATTCTTGGCACTGATATAAAAGTTTATATCCTGTGCTTTGATTTTAGAAACGATATCTCTGGAAAGCGCATAGGACAAGGAAACATCCTGCAACCTGATAAAGCTTCTGCTTTCCCAAAGATTGGGTTCGATTTTTGAGTGGCTTCCGGAAATAATCCTTGGATACTTTCCATTGGGATTTCTTGGCGACCAATAATCGGCTTCAGGAAAATCGTTGTTACGAATAGCATTATCATCCCTATAGTATAACCGCACATTATTACCAAGATATCCATCCTTGCCACCCTGAACAGAGTTGAGGAAAAAGCTAAATGCAAATCCTTTGTAAGCAATGGTATTGTACAGACTCATGCGGTAAGCGGGTTCCTGCCTACCCAGAAACATTCTGTCGGCAGCAGTGATATCGTTGTTCTTATCCAGATCCACTACCCGATAGCTACCCACTTGAAACCCTGGCAATCTTGGATCATTTAACTGGTAAATGCCATCTTGTTTATAATCGAAAATGGATTGTATTGATTTACCGATAAACAAGCCACTCGAAACCAGATCATCTTCCCTGCCATCACCATCTGCGTCTATGCCGGTAAGCTCCTTAATTTCATTTGTGTTGGTCCAGAAATTAAGGGTAGCCGACCATGAAAAGTCCTTCTTACTTATAATCTGGTAAGTAACCGCTGCTTCAAATCCGGTATTATGAATTCTACCCAAATTGGTTTTAATAGAATTGAAACCCGTGATAGAGGGAATAGTCACATCAAAAAGCAGATCGTAGGTATTGTTGTTGTAATAATCCAAGGTGCCTGACAATCGGTTATTGAAAAATGCAAAATCAACACCTAAATCCAACCCTTGCGTGCGCTCCCACTTTAGGTTGGAGTTATTGAGTGAATTAACCTGCTGACCAAAAGCCGTACCACTACCATCGCCAAAAACATACGATGAATTTGTACCTACGGCAGCTAATGAAGAATAGCGCGATGTTTGGTTACCAATGGTGCCAAATGTTGCTCTCAATTTTAGCATGTCAACCGTTGCAGAGTTGCTCATAAAATTTTCTTCAGAAATAATCCAGCCAATACCAACGGAGGGAAAAGTTCCCCATTTATTGTTCTCCGCAAATCCGCTAAAGCCATCTCTTCTAATCGTTGCAGTTAACAGATAGCGATCATTGTATTTGTAATTCAATCTACCCATTTGGTAATTCAGCGATTCTTCCCAGGCATTGGTGGTAATATTCCTGATATTGGCACTTTGGATATTGTTGTAGCTAAGGTTAAGCCGGTCAAATCCTGTACCTTCTGCAAAGGTTCTGCTGTAAGTACGTTGTATGGCACCATATAACCCTGTGATAGAAATATCATGCAGACCAAACTGCTTGGTATACGTCAGGATGTTATCAAATGTGTAGTCATAATAATTCTGATTTTCTTTATAGGCCTGACCAGTGATACCTGCGCCGTATTTGCTGGCGAAATAGTGTTGATCTGTTCTGAAATTGTTACCAAAATTCATCCTGTAATTCAGCCCTTTGATAAAAGGAACATTGATGTCGGAATAGATATTGGCGAAATAATACTGATGCCTGTCATAGTCATCTACATCATAGCTTAGCAAAGGATTGGGTACCACCGTATTTGTAGGCGAAGGAATTAGATTGCCATTGGCATCGTATGGTACCAGCAATGGAGAAGTGATGTTAATGATACCGATAGTTGGCTCTGCTCCATCCTGATTGACAAATGATCCTGAGGATACTAAACCAATCTTCCACCAATCAAAAGGCTTGGTTTCAAGATTTACCCTGAGTGTTTTTCTTTTGAATTTATCCGCATTAATAAACCCCTTTTGGTCTACCATGCCGCCAGAAATCAGGAAGCTCACTTTTTCGCCACCGCCTGAAATGCTGAGGTTATTTTCCCAAATACTGCCCGGGCTTGTGGCTTCACCCCACCAGTTATAGTCATTGGGAAGCACTTCGGTTCTTGCGGCGTTGGCCATGGTAGCATCTACCACTTTGGCTACATTGAAGGCAGGATTAGGGGTGGTATAATCGGGACCCAGAAATGCTTCGCTCCAAAACGCATCATTAAATTGATTGAGATAGTCATCTCTCCTCATTGGTTTGAGACCTACCGTTGGCTTTTGGGTAGTATAGGCACCTGAATAAGCAATACGGGTTTTCTGACCTGCGCGACCTCTTCTCGATGTAATCAGGATAACCCCGTTGGCGGCCTGAGCCCCATATACGGCAGTAGAACTTGCGTCTTTAAGTACATCAATAGAAGCAATATCATCAGGATTAATAGAAGATAAGGAACCGGTATACTGTATGCCGTCAAGAATAATTAAAACGTTTTGAGATCCGTTTAAGGTTGTTCTGCCACGAATAGATATGGGAGGGGTTCCACCGGCATTTGTAGATATCCCCACGTTTAGACCCGGAACAGTACCTTGAAGAAATTGTCCAATATTGGTATTGGGGGCATTACCCATAGCTTCCAGATTAACGCTCGAAACAGCGCCTGTTACATCTTTCTTTCTTTGGGTACCATAGCCCACTACCACTACTTCGTCCAGTTTGCCTGACGCTGTTTCCAAAGAAATGGTAACCGCGCCATCCACACTGCTAACATTTAGCTCTCTTGTAGCATAATTGAGTGCAGAAAATACCAAAACGTCAGTGCTTTTGGCCGAGATGGAAAAATTACCGTCGTTATCGGTAGTAGTGCCCTGCGAACTACTTTTTACCGAAACGCTTACCGATGGAATACCAACGCCCGATGCATCGGTGACCTTTCCGGTAACGGTTTTTGTTTGCTGAGCATAGGCCAGCGAACTCTGAAACAAGACAAGAAAAAGCAACAGACCCAACATGCGCAATGCATTGGAACCATACTCCAGGGCGCTTAATTGGGGCCTCCGGGGGAGCTTAAGATTAATCATACAGCAGTTTTTGAAAATGAGAAAAATGAATATGGAAGCATGGGGATGTTTTCACCCCGGATTGTTGAATTGACTGGAATACCCATTGGGATACAGGCTTCAGAAGAAGCATGCCGGTTGGCAGATTTTTCACGTTGTACGGCACAAATGTTGGGTAAACTCTGGCAAGCATATTGGTTGTTATGGCAAACGAAAGAACCGCTTAAGACGGCATCGTTAACTTTTCATTAGGCTAATGTCGGAAGAAAAATTGAAAAATGTAACCGATTACAAAAAATTTTTTATTGACATCGTTTTCAATAGCTTTGTTTACTCATTGTAAACGATTGTATGTCCACAGCCAAAGAGGTAACTATTTACGATCTCGCCAAACAGCTTAATATCTCTATAGCTACGGTGAGCCGGGCGCTCAATGACGACCCTGTAGTAAGTAAGAAAACCAAGAAACGCATTTACGATCTGGCGCAAGAATTGGGATACCGCCATAACAGGTTTGCCAGCAGCCTGCGCAAACAGAAGACCAATACAATTGGTGTAATAGTTCCCAAGCTTAACTCCAACTTCATTGCCGGCGTTTTGGCGGGCATCGAGAAATCGGCATCCGAAGCCGGTTTCGATTTAATTATTGCGACTTCTTCCGAAGACGCAGCCAAAGAGAGAGCCAACGCGCTCAACATGTTTCACAAGCGGGTAGACGGCCTCATGGTGTCCTTATCATTTGATACAGATAACCTCGATCATTTTGCTGCTTTTGAAGCGAAAGGCATACCAGTGGTGTTTTTCGACCGCGTGGAAGAAAAATCTGACACCATTAAAGTGGTAATAGACAATTACAAATGCGGTTACCAGGCCACCCAACACCTTATTGAGCAAGGATGCCAGCGGATAGCTGTGGTTACGGCCAGCCTCAAAAGAAATGTGTATGCCCAACGCCACAAGGGTTATGTAGATGCATTATTTGACAATAAAATGGAGGCCGACCCCTCTTTGTTGCTCGTAGGCGACCTTACGGAGCAGTCGGCTATAGACGCAGCCGCCGCCCTGTTGCAAATGGAGCGATTGCCCGACGGCTTGCTGGTTACCAACGACTTTGCCGCCGCCGTAATTATGCAAATACTTAAAGAAAGCAATGTGCGTATTCCCGAAGACATTGCCATTGTGGGTTTCAATAACGACGTTATCAGTAAATTGATTGAGCCGCAGCTTACCACCATCGATTATCCGGGTATGGACATGGGCGCCATAGCAGCCCGAAACCTGGTAAACCATCTGAAGGGAATTGCCGATATCCGCCAAACCAGCACCGTTGTTGTCCGTACCGAACTGATCGTTCGTGCTTCATCACTTAAAAACAAACCAAAAGATTGAAAAGTCACGGGCCAATATTATTGCTACTGATCCTCTTTTTTGCCGTAGCAGCAAAGGCTGAGGACGGATATAAATTATGGCTGCGCTACGCCCCGGTGCAGCAAGGGCCGGAATTGAACCGCTACCGGCAACTTGCCGGTTATATTACCATTACCGGCGAGGGTCCAACTCAAGCCGCCATCCGCAGGGAAATGTCCACGGCTTTGCCTGCCATGCTTGGCACCACTCCCGGCTTTTCGAGCGTTGCCGGTGCAGAACCCGGCATTCACTTTGTGCTCGATCCGCAGGCGGGTATTGGCTACCAACACCCATGGCAAAAAGAACAATGTTTTTCGGTTAAGTATAGCGAGGGGGCCAATGGCGGCGACCGCATTATTGTATCGTCTCCATCTGCCATCGGACTACTCTATGGAAGCTTTTACCTGCTTCGCCAAATGGCTATGCAAATACCCGTTGGCCAATGGCCAACTATTACAGCGCCGGCCATAAGGTGGCGTATGCTTAACCATTGGGACAACCTGAACCGATACGTGGAACGTGGTTACGCAGGCATTTCCATTTTCAACTGGCATACCCTGCCCGGCGACACTGACCAACGCTATACCGACTATGCCCGAGCCAATGCTTCTGTGGGCATAAATGCCGTGGCCCTTACCAATGTAAATGCAAACGCCACTGTGCTTACAGATCAATACATTGAAAAGGTAAAAGCGCTTGCCGACATTTTCAGACCCTACGGTATTCGGGTATTTCTCACCGCCCGCTTTAGCGCACCTATCGAATTGGATAAATTACCCACCGCGGACCCAACTGATGCTCAGGTAGCAGCATGGTGGCAGCAAAAGGCTGCAGCCATATACAAGGCCATCCCCGACTTTGGCGGCTTTCTGGTAAAAGCCAACAGCGAAGGCCAACCGGGTCCGCAGAATTATGGACGCAACCATGCCGATGGTGCCAACATGATGGCCCGTGCAGTGGCCCCCTTTGGAGGCATCGTTATTTGGCGGGCATTTGTGTACAGCAACGAAACACCGGAAGACCGCTTTAAGCAAGCCTATAATGAATTTGTGCCACTGGATGGAAAATTCGACAGCAACGTTGTAATACAGGTAAAAAATGGCCCGATAGATTTTCAGCCCCGTGAGCCTTTTCATCCCTTGTTCGGTGCCTTGCCCCATACGCAAACTGCCATGGAATTTCAGCTAACACAGGAATACCTGGGCTTTGCCACCCATCTGGTATATCTCGCTCCCATGTTTCGCGAAGTATTGGATGCGGACACTTACCGTCCCCAACAAGGAAGTACTGTGGCCAATGTTATTACGGGCAAATCATATGCTTACAATCACACCGTAATGGCTGGTGTGGCCAATATTGGCAACGACATCAATTGGTGCGGACATCCTTTTGCGCAAGCCAATTGGTACCTGCTGGGCAGGCTAGCCTGGAATCCAGCTGCTAATGCCGAAACAATAGCCCGCGAATGGATACAACAAACCCTTACGCAGGATGCAGGTGCCATCAACACCATCAGCAAGATCATGCTTGGATCGCATGAGGCGGTGGTCAATTATATGACCCCACTTGGGCTCCATCATATCATGGGCAACGGCCATCACTATGGCCCCGCACCCTGGTTTAACAGTGCCCCCCGTGAAGACTGGAACTGTACCTATTTCCACCGTGCTGATGCAAAAGGAATAGGCTTCGACAGAACATCTACCGGCAGCAATGCCATAGCACAATATGCAACATACTGGCAACGTCAATGGGAATCCGTTGGCACTACCGATACCCGGTATTTGTTGTGGTTTCATCATGTACCCTGGAACTACACGCTGGCCAACGGCAGAACCTTATGGGATCAAATGGGTGTGCAATACCAGCAAGGTGTAGATGCAGTAGCAGCCATGCAGAAGCAATGGGAATCGGTTGCTGCAAGCGTCGACACACAACAACACCAAAAGGTATCCCGGTTGCTCAGTATTCAGCTGTCAGAAGCAAAATGGTGGAGAGATGCCTGTTTACTTTATTTTCAGCCGTTTAGCGGCAACCCCTATCCTAAGGGTGCAGCGCCTCCATTACAATCACTTGATTACTACAAAAACCTGCGATTTCCGAACGCACCGGGTAACGGGCAGTAAAAATCCCAACTATGAAAAACAGCCAACATCAATTTTCAGCTATTGTAACCGGCGGCGGCTCAGGCATCGGCTTCAGCATAGCCAAAAAATTTGTAAGTGAAGGAAAGCAAACCATAATAATTGGCAGAAATGCTGACAAACTCCAACAAGCTGCTGAAAGCCTGGGTGAAAAATGCATTCCCATTCAGGCTGATCTTAATGATCTTGGTGCCATTCCGGCCCTCATAAAAAACATACACCAACAATACGGTGTGGTGGACGTGCTGGTGAATAATGCAGGTATCAACCTGAAAAAACCTTTAACCGAGGTTAGCGATCAGGATTTTCAAAGCATAATACATACCAATTTGCTGGCGGTCTTCAGTATGAGCCGCGAAATAGTTACCCATATGCTGGCCAACAATATTGCGGGTAGCATCATTAACATTAGCAGCATGGCATCCTTGTATGGTTTGCCCAAAGTGATTGCCTATACCGCAAGCAAAGCGGCATTGGATGGCATGACACGTGCCATGGCTTCCGAATTATCAGAACATAATATCCGCATCAATAGCATTGCTCCCGGTTTTATTGAAACAGACATGAGCGCCAAAGCGCTTGGCGATGATACAGACCGCATGCAAAGGGTAATGGCACGAACTCCTATGAAAAAACTGGGACAACCCGAAGATGTGGCGAATATGGCCTGGTTTCTGGCATCGGCAGCGTCATCATTTATCACCGGAACAACCATCCCGGTTGATGGCGGTAATTCCATTGGATTCTAAAACAATCTGTTATGAAGCTATGGCATACATGGCGATGTTTTCTATTGCTTGCAGCTACCCTTTCGGGTAGTTTGCGTTTGGCTGCACAATCGGTTACTATAGCATCGGCAGCTAATGTGTGGCCCATTTATATAGACAATGGAGCCTCACCCACCATAGCCATAGCATCGCAACATTTTGCCAGCGATATTGAATTGCTTACCCATGCAAAACCAACAATTACCAATCAAATCAGCGCAAACAATGGCGGCGTTATTATCGCAGGCCTTAATACCGACCACCTCATTACCCAACTGGCGCAACAAGGAAAGCTAAGAACAACCACTGCCACGCAGCATTGGGAAGGGTTTTCGATACAAATGGTAAACAACCCGCTGCCTGGCGTTGACAAAGCACTTGTTATTTGCGGCAACAATCCACGTGGTGTTGCCTACGGCCTCTTCCACCTCAGTGCACTTTGGGGTATATCTCCATGGCATTGGTGGGCCGATGTACCAGTTGCAGTAAAGCCATCGTTACAGTTACCAGATAATTTTTTTGCAGAAGATTTTCCAAGGGTACAGTATCGCGGCATTTTTATCAACGATGAAGCACCTGCACTGAGTGGTTGGACCAAAGAAAAGTTCGGTGGTTTCAACAGCAAATTTTACCGGCGTGTTTTTGAACTTATGCTACGCCTAAAAGCAAACTATATATGGCCCGCCATGTGGGGTAATGCTTTTTATGCAGATGATAGCACCAACATCAAAGCCGCCACAGATTATGGCATTGTA
>JAHEMO010000241.1 GCA_024643625.1 Chitinophagaceae bacterium | reverse complement strand
AGATTATTGCCTGCCGACATACAGGTAACCGCCACGCCATTGTCTTCCAAAGCCGAAACCATCTGATTCTTCCATGGCAAAAAATAAATGCAATGAAATGAAAACTGTGCTTTGTTGTGCACCTGAATAGTTTCCGGCAACAACATTTCTGCACCACCGCGGCCAAGAGACTTTATTAGGTGAAGGATTTTCATAGATAAAGTCAGCCCACGCTGCTGGCTGCAGAAACATCAATTAAGTTATTATACATAAGCGCAAAGCGATGGGCAATGGTTTCGTTTGTATAGGCATCCTGCACCAACGCATAAGCATTGTCTTTTATCGCGGAAGCGGAATGATTGATTGAACCAACAAGATCACAAACGACAGCTGCAAACTCTCTCTCCTCTCCGACTGAAATCACATAACCGGTATGCTTGTGTTGCACCACTTCAGGAATGCCGCCAACGCTATATGCGACCACAGGTAACCTGTTGACAAAAGCCTCCAAGATCACACCGGGAAGTCCTTCTATAAGGCTAGGCATCACCAATACATCTGCGTTTTGCATAAAATCCAGCACATCCTGCCGGCGATTAGCAAACCATACTTGTTCCGCCAACCCGGCATTCGCTGTTAGTTGCTTAACAGATGTTTGCAACGGCCCTTCGCCAATCAAGATTAAAACAGCGCCGGGATATTGCTTTACTACCTTACTGAAAATGCGGATGAGCCCAGCATGATTTTTTTCTTTTACAAATCCAGCTACGCTTAACAATACCGGATAGCGATTTTCCCAATGCTGCTCTGCAAGAGGATTATGCGTAGCAGCCACAAAAGGGTTTACGCCTATTGGCAACGTGGCAATCTGCGATGCCTCCCAGTTAAAGGTTTTGATAAAATCGAGCCGGCATTCTTCGCTAACAGACGCTACAAAATCCACCGGATCTAATAGCCATTTATTGAACCACAGTTTCCATCGGGCATCAATAAAATCACCCATTTTGTTTGCATTTCTAAACACAAGTTTTGCCTTCCATGTATAGATCCGCTTTGATAGGGAAGCATACTTCAACGTATCACCCGCATTGGCCTGCACGATATCAGGCTTAAATGCCTCAATGGCGTCTGCCAAATTCTTCCATCCACTGAAATCATACATGCGCTTCGATAAGTCAACATGCAATACTTCAATGTCACCTTGAAAAGGCATAACGGCATCACCATCGAGTAACGCTACCATGTACACTTCATGACCAAGGTTTATCAGTTGGTTCGACAACTGACAGGCAAATACCTCTGCACCACGCAATTGCTTTTTCTGTATGATTTGCAGGATGCGCATATCAGGCCAGTGAATTATTTTTTACGACTTCAATCAAAGCCTGTTGATATTGGGCGGCTATCTCCCGTATATCAAATTTTTTCCTTGCGACAATTGCAGTGCTTTCCGCTTTTATAATGGCACGAGAATAGTGCTGCATAAGGTTATCCATAGCATCAGCCAATGACACTGCGTTGCCTGCTCTAAAAAAAGTAACAGCGTCATTTGCAGCGGCTTCCACGTTCATGGGGATATCACTTGCTATTACCGGTATGCCGCTTAGCATGGCTTCTATAAGCACGCCGCTCAACCCTTCGTAATGTGAAGGCAGTACAAAACAATGCGCTTTACTAAACTCTTTCCACACATTGGGCACTCGCCCGGCAAGCATTATGCAGTCACCCATAGATGCCGTATCAATGCTGCTTTGCAAACTTGCACGGTCTTTTCCTTCGCCATAAATAGTCAGGGTGATATGGTTATTCCTTTTGTAAAGACTTACAAAAGCATCTATTAAATCAGCAAAGCCTTTTTGCGCCACCAATCTGCCGGCTGCCACAAACCTAAATGGCAACATGGATTCCGGTGCCTGCCAGGGTGTAACAACATCAATATCCCTGCCTCTGTAAATAGTTTTAATACGGGCGGGATTAATATGTAATGCCTTTTGCATGGTTTGGGCAATAGCATCAGAATTGCTTAACCATAGTTTAGGAATACTTGCCGTCATGCGATCAAGCTGTTTAACCACATGAAATTTGATGCCATGAATGCCCGCGAATTCGCTTCGTTTGGCGGCACTATAACTGTCGTTTACTATAGTATCAACAACTGGAACACCGGCAATGCTGCCAGCAATTCGACTCATGATGCCGCTGCGGTACAGTGTTGTAACTATTATATCAATTTTTTCCCGACGAATAAGACGGAGTAACTGTCTTACACCTTTGCCAAATCGATAGCCCTTGTCCAAAGGGATGTAGATCAATTGGCAAGGAGCTTGTTCAAAATCGGCTTTGAGATCATGCTTGCCGTAGTAATAAACAACGGTAGCCTTTACATCAGCCGACAAATGATGTATGATATCAAGTGTGCTTTTTTCAGCGCCACCGGCCTGCAATGAATCTATGGAAAACAGAACACGCACAACTATTGCCCGGCTTTTTCCGCGGGTTTAGGTAAATACACTTTTCCCCTTCTACCTAAAATTGCATCACGTATGGCGCGTATTTTATATAGCAATCGTTCTCCTTTTTTATCGCCAAATCGAAGAATTGCATAAGTATATTTAAGTTCACGAACCAACCAACCTTTTAGTGTTTCAACACTGCGCAGTTTAAGTGCAAGAGCCAAATGGTTTCTGGTATTATAATACTGCCGCCATGGCGGTGTTCCTTTAGCAGACCCGAGTTTCTCATCATCAATCATACCATTGGGAATGGTATAAATGCCAAAGCCTGCCTTTTTTGCTTTCAAACAATAATCAAACTCATAAGTGCCCATAAAATATTGCGGATCACAAAAGCCGATGGCTTCCATCAATTTGCGCGATACAAAACAACCATCAAAGGTTACCAGGTCTGTTGCAACCGGTATGTTAGATATCTCCACAAGTTTGGGAACCCTTACGCCTTTCCAATACAGCAGTATGGCTTTGCCTTCGTCGTTCGTGTTACCAATTTTTAATAAACCGGTGGCAGGATCATTCAAAAATGGAAGGGCAACCGAAAGCGCACCGGGGGCAGGGCGTGAATCATCATTGAACAGCAGTACCCAATCGTAACCTGCTTCCAAAGCTAGTTGCATGCCTTTGGCAAAGCCTCCTGCTGATGCGATGTTATCAGGTAAGTGATGGGCTTGTACTTCAGCGAATTCCGTCTTCAGCATTTGCCGTGTTTCATCCTCGCTATTGTTATCAATAACTATGATATCCTGAGCGGCAATACCCTCTGCCAGCAAGGCAAAAATGGTTTTACGCAGCGCATTGGCGCGGTTAAACGTTACTACAACAGCTGCCATTCGCAATGGAAGAGGTGTATTCATTTTCTAACCTGTGTTTTTGTTGTCAATAGCATTTTAGCACTGTAATAGAGGTATCTGGCTAATGCCTTTAGGTTTATGGGTCTTTGCTTATACCCTTGCAGCAACAATTGTTTTGCTTCATCAAAGCGACCCAGCCGATAACAGTTAACCCCGGCTACCTGGTATTGCTGTAGCGCCAACGCCGGCTTCCTGCTGAAGAGCTGCTTATGCTTATCCCTTACACGATAAAAGAAGGCTATTTTATTGGCAACATTACTTCCGCCTCCGGCAGATCCATTGTCATATAAAAAATTAATACCATCTACATATACAAACTTAGCACCCTCTTCCTCCAATCGCCAACGCAAATCAGTATTCTCACCGAATTTTAATTGGGTATCGTAGCCCCCAATTTGTTGCAATAAAGTTCTTCGAATGGCAAAACCTCCTGCCAGGAACCTATGCGCAGCCGGTTGGTTCCCCTTTGTCAATTCTCTTTTGCAAATGGCTACATCGAAGTTGTCTGCTGCCAATGCAGTATGAAAGTCATGCAACCAT
This sequence comes from Chitinophagaceae bacterium, assembly GCA_024643625.1. Taxonomy (GTDB): domain Bacteria; phylum Bacteroidota; class Bacteroidia; order Chitinophagales; family Chitinophagaceae; genus Phnomibacter. Next base: position 1,253 of record JAHEMO010000241.1, on the reverse strand, counting down.
GTTGTCGTAATGCTGTCATCACTGTCGAGCATTACTACAAACTTTCCCAATGCCATACTAATACCGGTATTGCGTGCTGCGCATACACCAGCATTGGGTTGTTGTAGAAGGTGCAATTGAGGTAGGGCATAATTTGCCAATGCAGCAGCGGTATCGTCCGTACTGCCATCATCCACCACAATCACTTCATAATCACTATACTGCTGCTGACTAACCATGTCCAACACGAGCAGCAGTTTTGCAGCCCTGTTGTACGTAGGAATTACAATGGAAAAAAATGGTGAGGCCAATCCAGGCTTATCTAAATCGTTTGAAACGTAGGCGTGATGCGAATACCGCTAACCAGTTACTTTCCTAAATATCTTTTTTGTATTGCGGGATATAGCTTCCACGGTAAGAATGGGCAGGCTTTTTATCACTTTACTAAAGCTTGCATTACGTGGATGAGATAGTTCTATCTGTCGCAGATAGGTATCCGGATGCACCAGGTTGTACATGGTGTATTGCGCATCATAGGCCGCCTTTAATGCCGGCAAACTATCCAGCAAAGATGATTTTACATACACCAGAATATTTTGTTTGTACCAACCTTTCACTTTGGGTAAGTGCCATATATATGGCCTTATAATATCCAGGGGCAGATAGCCGTGCTTCGCAAATTTTTCAATCCAATACTCAGGCCATTGTTCATTGATATGGCCTGAACCACGCTGTCCTGGAATTGCCGCAGAAAACATAACCACATCCGCAGCCTTTGTCAAATTATGCACAAAGGTGTCGGCATAGGCATCCGCAATATGTTCAGCCACTTCAAGCGAAATCGCTAACTCAAATCGCTTGTGCAGTTCAACCGGTTTTGATAAATCAGCATGCCTGAAACCATCCTGATCAATCACCAAATGGGCCTTATCCAGCCATTCGCCCTCCATGCCATATACTTCTGCAACACCAAGTCTTTCCGCCACATTCAGCCAGGTGCCCACACCACACCCAAAGTCAACCATGCTACCCGGCGAGTAATAGCGCAGCAGCTGCTCCAACACCGCAGTAGCAGACAACATGGTATCCTCGTGTCTGGACTGATAGAACTCCTTATTGTAAAGACTTTTCATGGTAATAACGATTTGCTTTAGTTAATCGAACAATATGCTGATAAAATGTTGAGCTATTTAATTGATTGCCGCAAGCCATTTCCGAAGGTTTGCAAAATGCTTAGCGGCCAATATTTTGTCGCGTCGAAAAGCCGTTGCTCT
>JAHEMO010000240.1 GCA_024643625.1 Chitinophagaceae bacterium | reverse complement strand
TCAACGCATTCACCCATAAAGACAACCACAGTTCAGCCAAACTTCTTCAAAAACTCAATTTTGTGCAAACGAAAATTATGGGCGATACAAATCCTGACCTGATAGCATTTCGGTTGTTACACAACAATGTACAATAGAAACGCAAAGCAACAATAACCAACGCCCAAAAGCAACTATTGGGCTTTATGGAAGTTGGACCTGCCATTGTATTTCGCCGCTGCTGCAGAAATCTAATCTTCCGTTTAGTCAGACAAATAACTATCAGATGCTGTATACAACTTCAGCAAAATTATTTTTATCAGCAGTAGTTACCGGCAGCCGAAATACAAATGCAAAACGCACATAAATCCTCAGCCTTAGGGGTTGTTTTTACAAGGGCCCGGGGAATACGGCTTTGCCAACAAATTTGGCATTTCGAGTTATACAACTATATTACCCATCTTAACTTAAACATTAAAAAAATGAAGAGATCAAATTTTCGTATGGGCTTGCTTGCAGGCCTTGCTGCCATGTTATTTACAGCTTGTAACGCTCCGGCACCTGCCGAGACAGCAGCTCCGGCTATGGATATGGCTGCGCTAAAAACTGAAATTCAGGCTATGGAAGATGCTTTTTCCGCAGCAGAAAAAGCCAAAGATGCCGATGCCGTAGCCGCCTATTATGCCGATGATGCCATTAGCTATGGCCGTAACAAACAACCGGCAGTAGGTAAGGCTGCCATCCGTGCCAATATTGCCGAGGGGCTGGCCACTGAAGCTGCCGGCGTTTCAAATGTGTACAAGGTGGTTGATGTTTTTGCCGAAGGCAATTCGGCTGTTGAGATCGGATCTTTTGATCATATGGACAGCACCGGCACATCGGTTGATAAGGGCTTTTACATGTCGTATTTTCAAAAGCGCGATGGCAAATACGTTTGTGTGCGCGATATGAACGTTACCACCTTGCCGGCAACGCCAGCAAAACAATAAGGGTGGTACTAAATTTTTGAGATGAGGCTATCAGGAACGATGGCCTCATTTTTTTGTCTTAGATGGTCATTGATATTTTTATCGACAATGGGCCGCGTTTGCAATGGCGAAACAAAATCCGCATAGCCTGCCACAGTTTGCTGTACGATAACTGGAAAAGATGACAAGCTTGCCTTTCGATTTTGCCATTCTATCATCCGAACAGCTTCACACATGAAGTTGGTGCCCAATGGCAGGCAAGGGTCAAACTAATAAGCCGTAATCAATCTGCCGGCAAACCAGGTTTTTGTGGGATCTGCACTTACCTGATCGCTGGCGTTGCGGTACACCATCAGCCAGATAATATCGCCGGCTTCAAGTTTAATATCGGCATCAAATAACTCGACGTTGGCTTTATACAAGGTGTACCATGTTCCACTGTGAGCAATGCGTCCATTTACATAGGAAAAACGGGGCAGGTTGGGTATAGTAATGCCGTTGCGGGTTCCATCAAGCCCCATACCTACCGAATAGCGGCGGTTTAGCCATGCAGTTTGTGCAGAGAAATGGTAAATACCCCTAACAGGGGCTACAAACTGCGATGCCAGCGGCTGGTAAGCAAGGCTTTGGTTATAGTCGGTGGTACCGCTAAATTCCAGTTTTGTCCAGCTGGCGGCGGGGATTGTTGTTGCGCTGCCATCAGGGCTGCCTTCAGCCCGGAAAGCTACCGGAGCCTGCCAACCGGCATTTCCACTGACATCATCGCTCGCCAAAATGGCACCGGTTTTGGCTCCTGCATCGCGGTAGCGAAAACTACCATTAAGGTCAAGTCTGGCAGTAGGACTGGCAGTGCCAATGCCAGTGTTGCCATTTACAACGTTCATCAGCAGGTTCCAACCAATTCCCGAACCGTACCAACCCACATAGTCATCGGAATATGTACCGAAAAAAGAGCGGGTAGGCAAAGTGGTTCCATCAAAATAGATACCTGCGGTATTGTTGGAATGCATCAGGCGAATTCTTCCTCCAATATCAATTGGATAACCAGGCATATCTCCATTTAAACCTACTCCCACATATCCATTGGTAGCAATAGTAATTGCCGGCGACGAACTGTTATTGGTAGCCAGGTGAAGAGGATGGTTGGAAATGGTTTTAACCCAGCCGCCGTTATTGAGGTCGCCCCCCATGCTAAGCAGTACATTACCATCCTGCTGAACAATACTATTGCCATTGGCGTCTCCTCCTACTACAAGGCGGTAAGCCGGATTCGCTACACGAATACCTACGTTTTGGGCGACTGCCAAAGCAGGCCAAAACAACCAGGTAGCAGCAACTAATGTTATGGCTGTTATTCGTTTGCGTTTCATATCACTTGTTTTATAAGGGTAATTGCTGTTGTGTTATAGTCGGGTAATCATATAGCCGGTGAACCATTGATTGGAAGCATAGGGGAAAAGATGATTGCCGACAGTGCTGTACAATTCCATCCAGATTATGTCTCCCGCCTCTAATAGCACTTCAGTATCTATTCGTAGATTATTGCTGGCCTCATTCTGGTAAAGCGTGCCCGAAACCGAAACGCCCCCGTGGTTAATCACATTAACACCGACTGTAAAAGGAGAGCCGTTCCGACTGCCCCGCAGCGCTATGCCTTCAGTAGCAGATCTAAAACGCATCTGTGCCTGACTGGCCAGGTGGTAGATACCCTTAAATGGCACAACAAACTGTGCGGCGGCTGCTTGATAATGAACGCCGCTATTGTATTCCGGGTAAAGCGAAAAAATAAATTTTGTCCAGGTATTAGCGGGTACCACAAATGAATCGACTGCACAACTTGATGCATGGAATGCCACCGGGTATTGCCACACAGCATTACCACTGGCATCAAGGCTGGTGAGTACGCTACCAATTTTAGGGGTAAGTCCAGATGTCCTGATGCGCATTTGACCATTCACATCCAGTTTGGCAGAAGGGGCAAAAGTACCAATACCGGTATTGCCATTGCCCACGTTCATAGCGATATTCCATCCGGCACCGCCACCACCAAATAAACCAATATGCGTATCGTTAATCATGCCTAAAAAAGAACGCTCCTGCATACTGCTGCCATCCAGCCAAATGCCTGCAGACAGTGCGTTGGCTGTTTGGTATTGAAGCCTCATTCTGCCCCCTGCATCGAGCTTGAAGGCAGGTAGATTATTGCCTAGGCCAATACCAATATTCCGATCAGTGCCAATTACGACTGCAGGCAAGCTGCTGTTGTTTGTTGCCAGCGTAAGTTTGTAATTATTGAGGGTTTTCAGTACACCGCCAAAGCCCGGGTTGGTGTAGAAACCCGTTTGTACTACGTTTTCTGCCACCACCCCATTACCGTTTACATCAGCCAAAACAGTGACCCTGTGAAAAGGTAAAGATGTGCCAATGCCTACATTTTGGGCACGAACACTACCAAGAGAAAGTACCGCCAGGATGATAGAAATTATTTTCATAAAATTGATTTGATATCGGGAGGAATCTCAGTCCGTTTTGGCTAAAGACGAGAAATAAGATGGCCCGAAAACCAGGTGGCTTTTGGATCGGGATTAATCGCGTCGCTCACACTGTTGGGATTATTAATGTTGTACCGGTCGAAATGCAATGTGGCCTTCTCTCCGGCAAGCATGCGTATATCAACGGCAATGCGCAATACATCCGCTGCTACTACCTGTTCGAAGATGCCAAAATTCCATGCAGGGTAAGGCGATCCGCCATAGACCTGTGAATATTTGAAATTGGTTATGGGGTATCCATCCGGTTCCCTCACCTCAATAGAAATAGTACCTCCGTCCCACTCTGACTGAAAGCTGAGTTGACCACTAAAATGATAAATACCGGTAACCGGTGCAATAAATTCGCCTGAAATTGTATTGTAGCCAAGACCGAGATTATAATCAGTATATGGGCTACCGAGATATTTGCCCCTAGTCGACGTAACCGTAATTGGGTCACCATCGTAAGTACCGGAAGTTCTGAAAGCAATGGGGGCCTGCCAGGTGGCATTGCCGCTTACATCTTCACTTATCAATTTGCTTCCGATTTTAGGGCTTTCTCCCCGCAATCGCAAGGTGCCGCTTATATCGAGGCGCGCGGTGGGGGCCGAAGTGCCAATACCCACATTGCCATTTATTACATTCATGGCGATATTCCAACCTGCACCCCCACTCCCCCATAGACCGGTATGGTCATCGTTGATAGTGCCTATAAAAGATCGTGTTGACAGGGTTGGCCCATCCATCCAAATGCCGGCAGTTTGCCCTGCCGTGCTGTTATGCCTGAGGCGCAGGCGGCCATAGCTCGTAAGCACATGGGTAAGCGTGGTAGTACTAGTGCTCAGGCCTACGCGGTTGTCGGTCCCTATAATCAACGCCGGATCGGGGTTGTTAGTGGTATGATTAACGCTTAACCCGAGTTTGTGATTCGTAACGGTTTTTAGCCAGGCACCCGTGGTCAAATTGGTTACAAACCCCATCACAACAGTTCCTCCGGGCAACTCGCCACGCTGCATTACACCCACGCCGTTGGCATCGGCCACCACGGTAAACGGATAGGCGGGGGTATTGGTGCCAATACCAACCAATTGCCCGGTTGCAGGTCCATAGCATAAAAGTCCCAATGGCAACCCGATAAGCCATTTGATAACCACTAATCGCTTTTGCCATAAATGGTCTGCACAACTGATGGAAGCATTACCGAACGGAGCATAAGCAAACAGCAGGCATCGTAAAGTTTGCATGAGTGCGATTTTTTCTCAAGCTACATTATGCATTTTGGTGGACGAAATCATTTTGCGCCAACTGCAGAAAATTATGGCTGAAGTGTCGGTTAAAGGTTTTGGAAGAATTAATGAGGAAGCGCCCTGCCTGAAGGGCAATTAAATCCAGGTAATTCGCCAGTGTATGGTACCGGCCAGCTTGTAACCAATGTTGTGCATGATTTGTCCCAAAAATGATTTTTTTGATCGGGTTTCAATAAAATTTTAATACCTAAACTATTGCACTAAGGCATGGCAGCAGCATCTTACCCGCTATGGCTATTTGCAAACTCCAACTATTAGCATTATCATACAGCTAAAGCAAACTCCAAAAAACAATACCATGCAGCGCAGAAAGTTTATCGTTAACTCCGCCCTTACCGCCATGGCTATTGGCACCAC